>JBFHRT010000340.1:0-3237 GCA_041591575.1 Spongiibacteraceae bacterium | reverse complement strand
CGTCCAGCGGCTGCGACTTGGCGTAGCCACCGTGGGAAATGGTGACCACCCGATCTTCTTCACTGATCAGGTCTTCGATGGTCAGATCCAGCTGAGACGCGACGATTTCGGTGCGGCGATCGTCGCCGTAGTCGGCAACAACCTGCTCCAGCTCGCCGCGAATCACGGTCTTGAGCTTTTCCGGGTCGGCCAGGATAGACAGGTACTCGGCGATCTCGACCAGTTTTTCCTGGTATTCGCCCAGCAGTTTTTCGTGCTCCAGGCCGGTCAGCTTTTGCAGACGCAGGTCCAGAATGGCCTGTACCTGTACCGGAGACAGGTAGTATTTGCCCTCGCGGAAACCGAACTGCTCTTCCAGGTCGTCGGGGCGGCAGGCTTCCTCGCCGGCGCGCTCCAGCATGCCCATCACGTCGCCCGGCGCCCAGGCGCGCTCAAGCAGGCGCTCCTTGGCCTCGGGGGTGTTGGCCGAGGACTTGATCAGCTCGATCACTTCGTCGATGTTGGAGATGGCAACCGCCAGACCCTCCAACACGTGGCCGCGCTCACGCGCCTTGCGCAGCAGGTAAATGGTGCGACGGGTAACCACTTCACGACGGTGACGCAAGAAATATTCCAGCAGCTGGCGCAGGTTCAGCAACTTGGGCTGGTCGTCTACCAGCGCCACGATATTGATGCCGAACACGCTCTGCAGCTGGGTCTGGGCGTAGAGGTTGTTGAGCAGTACTTCGCCGCTCTCGCCGCGTTTGAGCTCGATGACCACACGCAGGCCGTCTTTATCAGACTCGTCGCGCAGACCGTCGCTGGCGATGCCCTCGATTTTCTTTTCCTTGACCAGCTCGGCGATTTTCTCGATCAATCGAGCCTTGTTCACCTGATAGGGCAGCTCGGTAATGATGATGGTTTCGCGATTGGTCTTTTCGTTGACCTCTACCTCAGCGCGGGCGCGCACGTAGATGCGGCCACGGCCGGTCTTGTAGGCCTGCACGATGCCGGCACGGCCGTTGATAATGCCGGCGGTGGGAAAGTCGGGGCCGGGAATAAACTCCATCAGCTCGTCGATACCGATGTCGGCGTTGTCCAGCATCGCCAGACAGCCCTTGACCACCTCGCCGAGGTTGTGCGGCGGGATATTGGTGGCCATACCTACGGCGATACCGGAGGAACCGTTAACCAGCAGGTTGGGCACCTTGGTGGGCAGCACCTCGGGAATCTGTTCGGTGCCATCGTAGTTGGGCACGTAGTCGACAGTTTCTTTGTCCAGGTCCGCCAGCAGCTCGTGGGAGATCTTCTGCATGCGGATCTCGGTGTAACGCATGGCCGCCGCCGAGTCGCCGTCGATGGAGCCGAAGTTACCCTGCCCGTCCACCAGCATGTAGCGCAGCGAGAATGGCTGTGCCATGCGCACAATGGTGTCGTACACCGCAGAATCGCCATGGGGGTGGTATTTACCGATAACGTCGCCGACCACACGGGCCGACTTTTTGTAGGCCTTGTTCCAGTCGTTGCTCAATTCGTTCATGGCGAACAGCACGCGCCGGTGTACCGGCTTGAGGCCGTCGCGCACGTCGGGCAGTGCACGCCCGACGATGACGCTCATCGCGTAGTCGAGGTAGGACTGCTTGAGCTCTTCCTCGATATTGACTGGCAGGATCTCTTTGGCTATCTCGCCCATAAACGCTGGTGTTCCTTTATTATCGCGCCCCGACGCGGGGTCGCCCAGCGGCGCCGCAAGCCCGTAATTTGCCGCCAACAGCTGGCAATTGCCGAGCGGACGCACCGCCAAAATAAAGCATCAAGCATACCACAACTGGCCGGCCAACCGACAAGCAAATTGCGCTGCACAACAGGGCCTTAGCTCAAAATCCGCACACCCAAGCGAGCCACTTGCGGTTATACTTGCGCCATTTACCAAGAAGACCCCGAGAGGCCCATGACCCACCCACTCCCCGAGGCAGTCGACACGCTGATTTTTGCCCGCTGGATCCTGCCGGTAGTGCCCGCCGGCACGGTACTGGAGCACCACGCGCTGGCCATGTCCGGCGGTCGCATTCAGGCCATCCTGCCTGCCGAACAGGCGCGCCAGCTCAGCGCCGACAAGGTACTGGAGCTGGGCGAGCACCTGCTGATGCCGGGCCTGATCAACAGCCATGGCCACGCCGCCATGACCCTGTTCCGTGGCATGGCCAACGACATGCCGCTGGAGCAGTGGCTCAACGACCACATCTGGCCCGCCGAGGGTCAGTGGGTAAACGAAGATTTTGTGCGCGACGGCGTCAACCTCGCCATGGCGGAGATGATCCGCTGCGGGGTGACCTGCTTCAGCGACATGTACTTCTTCCCCAATGTTGCCGCCGCGGCCGCCACCAGCGCCGGCATGCGCGCCCAGCTGGCGTTTCCGATCTTTGAGTTTCCCAGCGCCTGGGGCCAGGGTCCCGACGACTACATCCACAAGGGTCTGCAACTGCGCGACGACCTCAAGAACAACGGCCTTGTCGATATCGCCTTTGGCCCCCACGCACCCTACACCGTGGGCGACGCCGCCATGGAGCGCGTCGCCACCCTGGCGGCCGAGCTGGAGGCCTCCATCCAAATCCACACCCACGAAACTGCCGGCGAAGTGGCCGATGCCCTGGCCCAGAGCGGTCAGCGCCCGCTGGCGCGGCTGGCCGAACGCGGCCTGCTCGGCCCCAAGACCCAGTGCGTGCACCTGACCTGCATCGACGATGAGGATATTCGCCTGCTGGCCGACTTCGGCAGCCACGCGGTGCACTGCCCCGAGTCCAACCTCAAACTGGCCAGCGGTTTTTCGCCGGTGCAACGCTTCCTGGATGCCGGCATCAACGTCGCGCTGGGCACCGACGGCGCCGCCAGTAACAACGACCTGGACCTGATGGGCGAGATGCGCACCGCCGCCCTGCTCGCCAAGGCCGTGGCCGGCAACGCCGCCGCCCTGCCCGAACACACCGCCATCGCCATGGCCACGCTCAACGGCGCCCGCGCGCTGGGCATGGAGGAGCGCATCGGCAGCCTGGAAGCCGGCAAGGAGGCAGACGTGATCGCCATTGACCTGTCGCGCCTGGAACAGCAGCCGATTTTCGACCCGGTATCGCAGCTGGTATACACCAATGTCAGCAGCTGCGTCAGCCACAGCTGGATTCGCGGCCGCCAGGTCATGGATAATCGCCAGCTACTGACCCTGGACAGCGACGATATCATTCGGCGCGCGAACGCCTGGCG
>JBFHRT010000339.1:0-3239 GCA_041591575.1 Spongiibacteraceae bacterium | reverse complement strand
CTCGCGCGTGTTGTCTTTGGCCCACACCGCCGCATAACCGGAACCCGCCATTTCCCAGCCCATGATGCGAATGTCACCGAGTTCCCCCACCGGGCGGCGAGTGCGACTGGCATCCGGCTCCACCCCCGAGTGCTTGCCGAAGAAGTTGTCTTCCTCCGCGGTGGACAGCCCCGTGTGGCTGTCGGTGGAACCCACCAGCCCGAACCGGTAGGGATTGACGCCCAGCTCCCGCTGGAACTTGAGACCATTCTTGAGCGCTTCGCGCGCATACTCGTACTGCAGCATCGCCGGCTGTTTCTTCACCGGCCCCAGGTTGGCCTTGTCCCAGGTTTCATAGTCGGCAAATTCGTCGTTGGGCGACAGGAAGGGATGGGCCTCGCCGTCGCCTTTCATCTGGGTGATTTCGTACAGCGGCTCCCAACGCGCGCGCCGGGCGGCGTAGTCCGCATCGATGCGATTGCCGGTGGCCGGATTGATTTCCGGAAACATCAGGCCATTGGACAGGTTGCCGTTGTGCGCCAGCGCCAGCACCCGGCCACCGGTCTTGTCCTCATAGGCCTGCATCCACGCCCACAGATCTTCCGGCCGGTCACTTTCGATGACGGTGAAGGGTTGCACCTGGCCCGCCAGCTCGGCGCCGTCGCGGTACAACACATTGCGGTGCAGGTTGTTGCCGCCCGGCATGGAGGTCCACTCGTAGCCGATCATGGCGGTGAAGCGGCCCGGTTCGTTGTAGCGGTCGGCGGTCTTCACGTAGTCCCTCCACACCTGGCTGGACACCTTGCCATCGGAAATCACCGCGGGCAGCTTGCCGCTGCTAACGCCGTCAATCAGCTCCATGGCCGCCCCCAAGGCAGCCTTACCACCCTGCAGGATGCGCTGGCGCCAGCCCCTGACTCTGGCATCGCCCATCAGGTGTTCATCGCCGGCGATCAGCGCATTCATCACGCCCAGTGCGTCGGAGTGATCCGCCACCACCAGAAAGTCCAGCGGCCGCGACAGCCGCGCTTTCTGCCCGCGGGAGGCGGTCACTGTCTCGCCACGCGCGAAGCGGTAGGCGTCTTCCACACCGAGGGTCGCCCCGAAGGCGCGCGCGTCCATCGACAGCGAGGTGTGCAGGTGGGTATCGCCCCAGAGTGGTCGCAGGGGAATATCGCCATTGGCGTAGGGCGAATAGCCGGGCGGCTCTGCCGCGATCGCCACATTCATCACCAGCAGCAAGCCCGGCACTAGCAACCGCGCCGTGCGATGAGTGACCCTGCGGTAGCATCGTGTCAGTGCGTTCATTGTGCGCCTCGCTATTTGCCAGAAAGAAAAAAGGGCGCCATGGGGCGCCCAACCTGGGATATCAGAAAAACAGCCGCAGGGTGACGCCATAGGTGCGCGGATCGCCCAGGTAGTTCTGGTAGGACCCCTCGGGCGAACCCACGGTGCGATCCACTGCGGTGGCCAAATTGGCCGGCGCCTTTTGAGCGTAGTACAGCTCGTCGCTCAGATTTTTCACCCAGCCAGCAATATCCACCGTAGCGTTGCGCCAGCCCAGGCGAACGTTCGCCACGGTGTAGGCGTCTTCGTCGTGACGCGGGTCGAGCTCGGCGCTGTAGTTGGCGGCGCCGGCGTAGCGGTAGTCCAGGCGTGCATAGAAATCGCCGGTCAGCAGCGGCTGCTCCCAGCTCAGCGCGATATTGCCGGTCAGCTTGGGCGCATAGGGCAGGGTCTCGCCGCTGAGGTCACACTGGCCCAGCGCGTTGTCGGCGCTGCGCCCGTAGTAGCATTGACCACCGCTGTACTGGTCGTAGACCGCCTCGATATAGGCCGCATTGACAGTGGCAGTCAGGCTCTGGGTGAGCAACCAGGTGGAGTCAATCTCGATGCCGTCGACGGTGACCTTTTCGGCGTTGTTGACCGCAAACACCAAACCGATAAAGCTGGCGTTCTGGAAGTCCTCATATTCGGTGTGAAAAACCGCGCCGTTGATGCGCGCCCGGCGATCCCACAGCTCCGTTTTCCAGCCCAGCTCGATATTGCGGATTTTTTCCTGGTCGAAGGGACGGATGTCGGCGCTGGCACCGCCGTTCTGCAGGCTGTAGCCGCCGGCCTTGAAACCGGTGGAATACAGCGCGTAGAGCATGCTCTCCTCGGTGACGAAATAGCTGAGATTGACGTTGCCGGTGAAGGCCGACCACTGGTCGTCGTCGTCGAAATTATTACCGTTGGGCGTCAGCGTGCACACCAGGTTGGTGCCCAGCGGCCCGCAGTCACCGCTGGCGGTCCGGTTGCTCTGTTCGATGCTGCCGTCTTTTTTCTCCAGCGAATAGCGCAGGCCCACGGCCAGTTCCAGCGCTTCGCCCAGGCGCAGGCTCTCCTGGGTAAACAGGCCCAGGCTGCGGGTATTCTGGGTCACGTAATAGTCCCCGCTGTCGCCCTCCTCGCCCAGCACCGGCACGGGAAGGAGAACGCCGGGCATGCCCAGCACTGCGCCGGCAACGGCACCGCCGTATTCTTCGATATCCTTTTCGAGGACGAATTCGGCACGGTTTCTGTCACCGCGAATAAATTCATTGTCGTAGTAAAAGGCGCCCAGCAGCCAGCTGAAGTCACTGCCATTGTCCGAGGCGATGCGGAACTCCTGGGAAAAGGATGTCCCCGCCTGGCGATCATTCAACTGCGCCAGCGCCAGTGACATCTGTTCCGCGCCGCGAATCAGAATGTCGATATCGTAGTCCTCGACCCCGGTGATGGCGGCGACCGTATATGCGTCGCCCTGGTATTCGAAACTCAGCACAGCGTCGTCGGCGGTCTGTTTGAAATGGGTGCGATCGCTGTGCTCGACAATGCGGTCATCCGGATCGTTGTTCGTCACCTGGCCGCCGGCGGTCTCGATGATGGCGATCTGCGACGCGCTGTTGTAGTCGTCGCCCAGCGCCGGATTCATATCGCGCAGTGAACGGCCCACAATCAGCCGCGCCGTGAGACGATCGCTGATGTCATAGCGCAGCTGGGCGCGCAGGGCTTTGCCGTCGATATTGTCGAAGTCACCGCCCGCCAGGTTGTCCACCAGCGCATCGCGGCGGCTGCCAGACAGGCTGAGGCGCGCGGCCAGGCGCTCGCTGATCGGCAGGTTGAGCGAGGCCTTGGCGGCCAGGTAGCCCTCCGAGCCGCGGCTGAGTTCGGCCATGCCCTCGAAGTCATCGGTCGGCCCCTGGGTGCTGATGCTGATAACACCGGCGCCGGCGTTT
>JBFHRT010000338.1:0-3240 GCA_041591575.1 Spongiibacteraceae bacterium | reverse complement strand
TGACTGCTGGGAGATCGCCGCGGCGCACAACGCGCGCCTCGCGGTGACGGGCTCCACAGCGCAGTCCAAGCTGGACGCCCCAAATCGAATAGAACCCCGACATTGCGAGCCGCCAGCGGCGGCGCGGCAATCTCATCCAGTGTGGCAGTGACTTCTGGGAGATCGCCGCGGCGCACAAAGCGCGCCTCGCGATGACGGACTCCACAGCTCAGCCCAAGCTGGGTGCCCCAAATTGAATAGAACCCCGTCATTGCGAGCCGCCGTAGGCGGCGCGGCAATCTCATCCTGTGTGGCAGTGACTGCTGGGAGATCGCCGCGGCGCACAACGCGCGCCTCGCGGTGACGGGCTCCACAGCGCAGTCCAAGCTGGACGCCCCAAATCGAATAGAACCCCGTCATTGCGAGCCGCCGTAGGCGGCGTGGCAATCTCATCCAGTGCGGCAGTGACTTCTGGGAGATCGCCGCGTCGCAAAAAGCGCTCCTCGCGATGACGGGTTTGCTTAGGCTTCCTGGCGGCCGCCGCCGGCACGGCGCCGGTACTGGGCCGGCGACTGCCCGGTCCAGCGCAGAAAGGCGCGGCGGAAGTTGGAGAGGTCGCTGAACTGCAGCAGCTCGGCCACCTGGGCGACGCTCAGCGCCGGGTCGCGCAGGTAGCGCTCGGCCAGCTCCATGCGCACCTCGTCGCGCACCGCCTGAAAGCTCGATTGCTCCTGCGCCAGATGCCGGCGCAGGCTGCGCGTGCTCTGGTGGAAGTGGGCGGCGGTTTCTGCCAGCGACGGGAAGCGGCCCTGGGCGCTGAGCAGGTAGCGCCGCAGCTGACCGGCGAGACCGTCGCGGGCCTCCATCTGGCCCAGCATCTGCTCGCACTGCTGCTGGTAGAGCTGCAGCATGGCCGGGTTGGCGAACTCCGGAGTCAGTTCCATCAGTGACAGCGGCAACTCGATGGCGTCCTCGCTGTCGTCGAAGTTGAGCTGGTCGCCCAGCAGCCGGACATAGGTGGCGCGGTGTGCCGGCGCCGGGTAGCTGAAGCGGAAGCGGGCATCGCTCAGCGGCCGGTGTAGCAGCTGCGTCAGTGCCGCCACCAGGCCGGCGTAGAACACTTCCTGATCGAACTGGCGGTCCACCAGCGCCGAGCCCGCGGCGCGGTAGCCGATCACCAGGCGCTCGCCACTGACGCGGTGCTCCAGCACCGCCCCGCCCAATAGCAGCCGGTAGTACTTCATCAGAATATCCAGCGCCTGGCCGACGCTGCGACAGCTGAGCAGGGCGTAGCCCAGCACACCGTGGGCGGTGAGCGGCAGGTGGCTGCCGTAGTGCAGGCCCAGTGCCGGTTCGGCGGTGATGTCGCGGGCGCGCAGATACAGCCGGCGCAGCAGTGAAACCGGGCAGAGACCACCGGGCTGGGCGAGGTCGGCGGGCGTCAGGTCGGTGCCTGCCAGCAGCACGTCACCGTCGCCGCCGAGCTCATTGACCAGTGCCCGCAGTATGGCGACGTAGCTGATGGGAAGGGCGCCCTCGACCACCGCTAAGCTCCAGGTTGGCCACAAATGACCAACAATATGGCACAGCCGCACCTTGAGGGCGAGGGGCACAGGCGCAAGACTGAAGGGGACAAACCAACAGCGGAGGGGTGGTCATGGTGGAATTTGCCCGCGAGGCGCCGCGCGAGCTGCGCTATTTCGAGGCGCTGCAGCAGTTGCCGGTAGACAGTGATATCGCCCTCGATGCGGCGGCGGTCAACGAGGTGGCGGAGATCTTCAACACGCCGCTGACCGGCAGTTACAACTGGGACTACCGAATCCAGGACGACCGCATCAAGAAGCTGTACGAGCTGGGCAAGGCGCTGAACTGGAACGCCGAGACCGATATCGACTGGGGCAAGTCGATCGGCAACCTGGAAGACAGTGTCCGCGCCGAGATGAGCGGTTTTATCGGCTACCCGCCCTACGAGGCGATGAGCGACGAGGAAAAACGCCGCTTCCACCAGCACGCCGACGCTTGGACCTACTCCCAGTTCCTGCACGGCGAGCAGGGCGCGCTGCTGGTGGCCTCGCAGCTGACTTCCTGCGCGCCCAGCTACAACGCCAAGCTCTACGCCGCTTCCCAGACCTTCGACGAGGCCCGCCACGTGGAGGTGTTCAACAAATTCCTGCAGCAGAAATTCGGGCTGATGTACCCGGTGGACCGGGCGCTGAAAAGTATCCTCGACAAGATCCTCACCGACCCGCGCTGGGACCTGAAATTCATCGGCATGCAGATCGTGATCGAGGGCCTGGCGCTGTCGGCTTTCAACACCATCAAGGCGGTGGCGCCGGAGCATAGCCTGCTGCGCGACATCCTTGAGCTGGTGGTGCGCGACGAGGCCCGCCACGTCACCTTCGGCATCAACTACCTGGAGGGCTTCGTCAAATCCCTGCCCGAGGAGCAGCGTGAGGACCGCGCCCAGTTCGCCTATGAAGCCTGCGTGGTCAGCCGCGAGCGGCTGGTGCCCTCCGACGTGTTTGCCCACTTCGGTTGGGATGTGGAAGAGGCGCGCAAGGTGTTTCTGGAGGGGCCGGTCACCTCCCAGTTCCGCAACCTGCTGTTCCAGCGGGTGGTGCCCAACCTAAAACGCATCGGCCTGCTTACCGACAGCGTGCGCCCCAAGTTTGAGCAGCTGGGGGTGTTGCAGTATGAGAACCTGGCGGATGACGGCGATATCGACTGGGCGGCGTTGGGGGCGCCGCTGGTGAGGCAGTCGGAGGCCTGAAGTCTGAGGTCGGACGCTAACAGCAGCCGCGGTGCGCGGAGCACCCTACGAAAGCTGCCTGTCATTGCGAGGAACCGTAGGCGACGCGGCAATCTCGTCCAGGTTGGCAGTGAGCTGATGGAGATCGCCACGTCGCTGCGCTCCTCGCGATGACGGAATTTTCCGGATAGACCCGGAGTGGCACCGCGTTTTGGGCCCGCTAGGAGGCGCCGAGAAGTGCAGGGCGGCGATGGACAAAACGGCAGGATTGCCGTTTTGCACAGCCGGAGGCTGCCCGAAGGGCGAGGGCCATGGATGGCCCGAGTGAATAGCGCGAGCACTGTTTGACAAAGTCGCATAGCGACTTTGAACGCGGGAGCTTGCGACTGCGCCCCGAAGGGGTGAGCAGGCGACGCCTGCGAATCAATCCCAAAAATCGCGTAGCGATTGTGGTCGAGTTGCGCAGCGCCCATCGCCGACCGAGCATCGCAGGGGACCCGCCGCAGGCGGGC
>JBFHRT010000337.1:0-3240 GCA_041591575.1 Spongiibacteraceae bacterium | reverse complement strand
GGCATCAAGGATGCCACCGGCGATGTCCCCCGCGGCGCCGAGCTGATTGCAGCGCTGAATGGCCGCATGGCGGTCTACTCCGGCGACGATGATACCGCCTTGGAACTGATGCTCGCCGGTGCCAAGGGCAACGTGTCGGTGACCGCCAACGTGACGCCGGCACTGATGGCGCAGATGTGCGCCGCGGCGGTGGCCGGCGACGAGACTCGCGCGCGCGAGCTCAACGCGCAGATGGCACTGTTGAACCAGCGCTTGTTCCTGGAGTCCAACCCGATTCCCGTGAAGTGGGCGTTGCAGCAGATGGGGTTGATCGGTAGCGGCATCCGCCTGCCACTGACGCCGCTCAGCGAGTCAGCTCACGAGCCGCTGCGTGAGGCGCTAGTGAAGGCGGGGGCTTTAGCCGCTTAATGGTCGGGAGACCCACGACAATAATGACGATGTTGAGACCAATGACTCTGGGCCTGGCGGCGACGCTGCTGTGCGCCTGCAGCGCCGACGGCGCCTTCCGCGATCGCTCCCACGACTACCGTCGCGCCCAGCTCAGCGAGGTGCTGGTGGTACCCGAGGGCATGGGCAGCGAGTCGCTGGGCGACAGCTTTGTGGTGCCGGGCATCGACAGCCACGGCAAACTGCCCGGCCGCTTTGAGGTGCCGCGCCCCGATCCCCTGCATAAGGATGTCGAGGAGGGCGTGGTCCGCATCCAGAAACTCAACGACGATACCTGGATTCTGCTCAACGGCAGCCCCGGCCAGATCTGGCCGCGGGTACGCGGTTTCCTCAGTGTGTCCAGCCTGCCGGTGGCCCACACCGATGCGGTCAGCGGCCTGATCGACACCGCCTGGCTACAGCCGCGCGGTGAGGAGCTGCCCAAAGAGCGCTATCGCTTCCGCATCGACCAGGGCGTGCAGCGCGGCACCAGCGAAATTCACGTGCTGCAGGCCGATGCCCGCGCCGAGCAGAGCTGGCCGCCGGCCTCCTCAAATGGCGAGCGCGAAGAACAGATGACCCGGGCGCTGGCCCAGTACCTGGCCGACAGTGAGGCAGCCAGCTCGGTATCGATGCTGGCGCAGCAGAACGTCGATAGCCAGGGTAAGGTCTTCGTCGAACGCGAGGGCGAGCGCGGCGACTACTACCTGCGCCTGCTGCTGCCCTTCGACCGCGGCTGGGCCTCGTTGGGCCTGGCGCTGGAAAAAGCCGGTTTTGTCATCGAGGATCGCAACCGCAGCGAGGGCCGCTTCTGGGTGGCACTGGCGCCCAAGGAAGACGAGCAGCCGGGCTGGCTGAGCCGCGTGTTTGGTCGCGACCAGGCGCCGGAGCAGGCGCGCTACCAGGTTCGCATGCAGCCGCTGGGTGAGCAGGATCGCACCCTGCGTATCGATCTCAGTGCCGATGAGGGTACCGAGCTCAGCGCCGAGCAGGCCGAATCGCTGCTCAAACGCATCAAGGGCTACCTGTCCTGAGGCGGTAAGTGGATGCGTTTTGCTTCGCTGGGCAGCGGCAGCCGCGGCAACGGCACCCTGGTAGAGAGCGCTGGCAGCTGTCTGCTGGTGGACTGTGGTTTTTCCATTCGAGATACCGAGCGGCGCATGGCGCGGCTCGGGCGCTCGCCGGCAGAGCTGGCGGCGATCCTGGTGACTCACGAGCACAGTGACCACATCAAGGGCGTGATGCCGCTGGCGCGCAAGTACAGCCTGCCGGTCTATGCCAGTCAAGGCACCGCCGCCTACCAGCAGCTGGGCAAGGCCGACTACTACCGCAAGATCTGCCTGCGCCAGCCCTTCGCAGTGGGGGATCTGGCCGTCATCCCGGTGGCGGTGCCCCACGATGCCCGCGAGCCCTGCCAATTCGTGATTAAGGCTGGTAAAAAAACGTTTGGTCTGCTGACTGATTTAGGTAGTATTACGCCCTTCGTCTGCGAGCAGTACCGCGACTGCGACGCCCTGATGCTGGAGTGCAACCACGACAGCCGGATGCTGGCCACTGGCCCCTATCCCGAGCCGCTCAAGCGCCGGGTAGGCGGCGCCTGGGGGCACCTGAACAACCGCCAGGCCGCGGATTTCTTGCAGACACTGGACACGGAGCGCCTGCAGCATCTGGTGCTGTCGCATATCAGCGACAAAAACAACACCGAGGCGCTGGCGCGCGCGGCGATCGCTGAGGTATTTACTGACGACGCCCGCCTGCAGACGGCGGATCAGGCGCTGGGCACCGAGTGGCTGGCCATTGCCTGAAAAGCGACACCAGGCCGCCGACAGTCATTACAGGATTAACGGTTTTACACACATTACGCGAGACTTACCATGGTAAAGAAGCTCGACGAACTCTACTCCGGCAAAGCCAAATCTGTCTTCAAGACCGATGACCCGGATCACTACATTCTGCATTTCCGTAACGACACCTCGGCCTTCGACGGCGAGAAGGTCGCGCAGCTGGAGCGCAAGGGTGCGGTGAACAACAAGTTCAACGCCTTCATCATGCAGAAGCTGGAAGCGGCGGGCATTCCCACCCACTTCGAGAAGCTGCTGTCTGACGAGGAATCGCTGATCAAGCGCCTGGAGATGCTCCCCATCGAGTGCGTGGTGCGCAACATCGCCGCTGGCTCCATCTGCCGTCGCCTGGGCGTGGCAGAAGGCACCGACCTGAACCCGCCGACCTTTGAGCTGTTCCTCAAGAACGACGAGCTCCACGACCCGATGATCAACGAATACCACATTCGTTCCTTCGGCTGGGCCAGCGACGAGCAGGTCAAGAAAATGACCGAGCTGACCTTCGCCGTCAACGACGTGCTCAAGGCGCTGTTCCTTGAAGGCGGCATGCTGCTGGTGGACTACAAGCTGGAGTTCGGTGTTGCCGGTGGCCATATCTACCTGGGCGACGAGTTCAGCCCGGACGGTTGCCGCCTGTGGGACAAGGACACCCGCGAAAAACTGGACAAAGACCGCTTCCGCCAGGATCTGGGCGACGTTGTTGAGTCCTACGAGCTGGTGGGTCGCCGTCTGGGCATGAGCTTCGACTGATAGCCCAGGTCAAACCAAGTGGCAGGTGTGAGCAAGACATTGAAGCATAAAGGGCTGTTCGCAGCCCTGTTGTTGTTGCTGTGTCTGGGCCAGTGGGCCCAGAGCGAACACCTGCACCTGCACGCCGGCGATATTAACGCCGACTGTTACGCCTTTCACCTTTCCGGCGGCAAATCCGCGCCGCCTGTATCCAACCTTCGATTTGATCATCCGCCTGCTCGGC
>JBFHRT010000336.1:0-3245 GCA_041591575.1 Spongiibacteraceae bacterium | reverse complement strand
GGCCCAGCGGCCAGTACAGCAGCTCGCGAAAGCCGATCACCACCAGTGCGGTGGCCGCCCCGGCGATGATGCCGAGCAGGGCATAGGCCAGCGCCGCCTCGGGGGAGGCGAGGCGCAGGCGCAGTTGTTGCAGAGCATCGGCGAGCATGACGGTGGTGGTGGCGGCAGCGGTTAAAGCGCACAGTATAACCGCGCGCCGCCGTCGGCGCTTAGCGGAGCTGGCGCAAATCGTCTATGATAGGCGCCCCCCGCGCCGCCGTGCCGGGGCCCCATTCAGCGTTAGTGCGGACACGGTCGCCGACCGGCCGCTTGAGAGGAACGACAGGTGTTAAAGGTAGGTATTGTAGGGGGCACCGGTTACACCGGCGCCGAATTGCTGCGGCTGCTGGCCCACCACCCCGAGGCAGAGGTGGCGATGATCACCTCGCGTGCCGAAGAGGGCGTGGCAGTGGCGGATATGTTCCCCAGCCTGCGCGGTCACCTGGATCTTAAGTTCAGCGCTCCCGATGTCGATGCGCTGGCCGGCTGCGACGTGGTGTTCTTCGCCACCCCGCACAACGTCGCCATGCAACTGGTGCCCGAGCTGTTGGCGCGCGACACCCGCGTCATCGATCTGTCGGCGGATTTCCGCATCCGCGATGCTGCCCTGTGGAGCCGCTGGTACGGCGAGGAGCACCGCTGCCCGGAGCTGCTCGCCGAGGCGGTGTACGGTCTGCCCGAGGTCAACGCCGAGGCCATCAAGACCGCCAAGCTGGTGGCCTGCCCGGGCTGCTACCCCACCGCCATAGAGCTGGGTTTCCTGCCGCTGCTGGAGCAGGGGCTGGTGGATAGCGACCGCCTGATCGCCAGCGCCGCTAGCGGCGTCAGCGGCGCCGGCCGCCAGGCCAAAGTGGGCAGCCTGTTCGCCGAGGTTTCCGACAGCTTCAAGGCCTACGCCACCCCGGGCCACCGCCACCTGCCGGAAATCGAGCAGGCGCTGGGCGATGCCGCCGGCAAACCGGTGCAGCTGACCTTCACCCCGCATCTGCTGCCGATGGTGCGCGGCATTCACGCCACCCTGTTCGCCGAACTCAGCGACCCCGGCGTATCGCTGGACGAGGTGCAGTTCGCTTATGAAGAGCGCTACCGCGACGCGCCGTTTGTGGATGTGCTGCCCGCCGGCAGCCAGCCGGAGACGCGCTGGGTCAAGGGTGCCAACCACTGCCGCATCGCCCTCCACCGGCCCCAGGGCCGCGACACCATCGTGGTGCTGTCGGTGATCGACAATCTGGTCAAGGGTGCCTCCGGCCAGGCGGTGCAGTGCATGAACATCGCCTGCGGCCTGCCCGAGCGCAGCGGTCTGGACACCGTGGCGCTGTTGCCCTGACGAGATTGCCTGCGCTCGCGGTGGATTGCCGCGGCGCCGATAATTGACTGAATTACTCGGGTAATTGGATAATGGGGCCTGCTGCGCTGGCGCAGCGCCCTTTTGGTAAGTTTGAGGTTGAACAATGTCTACAGCTGAGCAATTCACGCCGCCGGTACTGGCGCTGAGCGATCGCGCCGTGTCCAAGGTCAAGCACCTGATCGAAGAGGAAGCCAGCGACGAGCTCAAGCTGCGGGTGTTTGTCACCGGTGGCGGCTGCTCCGGCTTCCAGTATGGCTTTACCCTGGACGAGATCGCCGCCGACGATGACACCGCCGTGGAAAAAGACGGCGTCACCGTGCTGATTGATCCGCTCAGCTACCAATACCTGGTGGGCGCCGAGGTGGATTACAGCGAGGGCCTGGAGGGTTCGCGCTTTGTGGTGGTCAATCCCAATGCCAGCACCACCTGCGGCTGCGGTTCCTCCTTCTCTGTGTAAACCCGTCTGTGTAAACTTGGGGTGTAAGCCCATGCGCACGCTGCTGCTGGCCCTGTTGTTACTGAACACAGTGACGGTGGCAGCGCTGCAAGCCCCGGTCTTTCCCGCCCACTCTTCTTCCCAAGCCCAGATACCCGCTCAGGAGTCGCAGCAGCGACTGCTGGCGCATATCCGTCTGCACACCGTTGCCGAGCTGGTCGCGGCGCTGGCCCGCGCCGAGCAGTGGTTCGACGATGGCCGCTGGCAGGCCGGGCGCGACGCGCCGGTGGCTTTTGTGCTGCACGGCGCCGAGGCGCGGGCGCTGCTGCGCGACAACTACCGCGCCCACAAGACGCTGGTAGACCTGGCCGCGCGGCTGAGCGCACTGGGCGTGCTGCGTATCCAGGTCTGTGAGACCTGGATGGGGGGCGAGGGCCTGGACGCCTCGCAGCTGCAGCCTTTTGTCGGCACCGTGCCAGAGGGACCCGCCGAGGAGCAGCGGCTGCTGGAGGTCGAGCGCTACCGTTATTTTTAATGCTTTTCCGTCGCCCGACTTCAGTCAACGCTAAAGGAGTACAGCAGGTCCAGCGAATGGTCCAGGCCGCTGACTGCCTCCAGCAGCAGCCGTTGCGCCAGCCGGTACTGGAAGGTCACCGATCCTGCCCGCTGGGCGGTGCCGGTGCCGTAGCGCACATACAGCCGCGGCGACAGGTAGCCGCTGAGCTGGGCCTCGGTGCCCTCGTCGCTGGTTTCGGCACCGATCTCGAAGTCGCTGATACCGAAACGCTCGGCCACCTTGGCGGCGCGCTCGCCGGTGCCTGCCAGGCCGATGGCCAGCAGCGCGCTTTCGGCGCTGACCGGCGAGCTGGCGCCGAAGCTGGGCGGCGGTTTGCCGGTGAGCAGGTAATAGGCCGTGTCTGTCTCCGGCAGCGACGGCTGTGAGAACAGGGCGGCGCTGGGCGACTGCAGTGGCCCGGTGACCTGCACGCCCACCGTCAGCGTCGATGCCGGCGGCATCTCGCGCACTGCCTCCAGGTCCAGATCGGGATTATCCAGCGGGCCGTTAAACAGGAAGCTGCCGCGCCTGACCAGCAGGCGCTGGCCGTAGGCGCGGTAGCGGCCGCGGCTGATGGCCACCTCACCGCGGGTCTCCAGGCCGCGGCCGGGCTGTTGCTGCGCCCGCAGCCGGCCGGCCAGGTAGACGTCGGCGCCGAAGCCGCGGAAGTGGAAGGCATCGCCCAGGCGCAGCTGCACGTCGCCGCTAAGCTGTTGCCGCGCGCTCTGATCGCGACCGACAATCTCGCTGTCTGGCGACAGCCGCTGGCTGTCCGGCGGCAGCTGCCGCAGCTGGATGTCGGCGCGCTCCACGTCGATGCTGCCGGCGAGATGGGCGCGTTCGGCATCGGCCTTGAGGGTCAGGTC
>JBFHRT010000335.1:0-3252 GCA_041591575.1 Spongiibacteraceae bacterium | reverse complement strand
GGGTCGGGCTCGCCCAGCAGCCGCGCCCGTAGCCAGCTTGCAATAGCCTTGCCGGCGGCAAGTTTGCCGCAGTAGGGCGGGCCTTGCGGGCCCTGGGAGCCGGGGCCGCGGCGCAGTTCGCGCAGGCTGTGCCCGGCTTCACTAACCAGCAACTGGACGAGCCCGCCGCCGGTGGCGAGTTCGCGCAATAGCGCGTCGGCCTCATTCTGGTTGAACAGGGAATCGCGGTTGCCCTGAACGATCAGGGCGTCCACTGCCGGCATCGCGAAGCCGGGCTGCTCGCTGTAGTGTGAGAGACCGTTGCGGAAAAACAGGTTTTCTGCCACGGGGGTATCGCCGATTTCGCGAGACGTCGGTGATGTTACCTCGTCGCAGGCAGTGGCGATTTGTGCTGACATCTCGATATGATCTCGATGCACTCCCAGCACACAGATTCCTAGTAGCCAAGCCTTTTTCAGCACACCATTGGGGGCCAACGACTGGGCGAGGCTGTACCAAGTGGTGGTCGGCGTGATGGCGTCAACGCGGCTGTCTTCGGCAGCCAGCATTAACTGGAAAGCACCGCCATAGCTGCCGCCGATCAGCCCTACGCGAGGGTCGCCCGGTGCGTCCTCCAACAAATGAAGGTTGGCACTGGCCCAGTCGAGCACCGCCTTGGCGTCTTCGATCTCGAAATTCGGTGACATGCCATGGCTGCCCCCAGTCGTGCCGTGGTCGCCGTCATCGCCGCGGCCAAAGCCGCGTTGGTCGAAAGAAAGTACCGCGAACCCAATCTGCCGCAGTAGTGGTACCAGAATGGAGGTATACGCAAAGCTATTGTTATTGGAGGCCGCCAGTAAGGACTCGGCGTCTTCAGCTGAGATGCGACTACCTCCCCAGCCGTGGCTGTGCACAATCAAAGGGTAGCGGGCGCCAATGGAGTGGCTATCGGGCAGAAACAGTGTCGCAGCGATGCGGGCCGCAGCGGCATCGGGCGGGTTGCTGGGCATGGTTGATTCAATCACCACATCCCGGACAAGGTGCGCTGGAATTTGCTTGTCGCGCTCTGAATCGCCTTCACCGCAGGCGCTGAGCCACAGCGCAGTGGCAATTGCCACCCCGCAGCCTGCCAATCGACGCCGCATGGCCATATAGGACCTGCTAGATCGGTGATGTTGTTGTGGTCGCAGTACCCCCACCGATCGTGTGATCGGTTCACTCTAAAAATAGCAGGCGCTGGAATTCGCTGCCGGCAGATTGGATGAAATGTGACTTAGCGGCGGGCCTGACGGGGTGGGTATGTCACGTGGCGGTGTGTTACTCCAAACTGCGTTCTGGTCGGTATCGAGTTCCGGCACGGCCGAATTCAGCGTGACAGCGAGCGGGGACAAGATCGGTGCTGGCAGGCTATTGGTCGTACTGAAGTACTCGGCTCTGTGATCCGGGGACGGCCGCATCGCGTGGCCTAATGGGGCGAGCTGCCGCTGACAAGTTGGCTCAGCGCCTGCGCAGCAGCCCCAGGCTATCGACCCGCGCAATGGGCTCGAACAGCCCCGAGGCCAATGCCAGACGGTAAATGGCGATGGGCGCCTGGCCGCCGTCTTCGGGCTGGTCGAACAGGTCGTGGATGGCGAGGATGCCGCCGCGCATGATGTGGTTGGCCCAGCAGCGGTAGTCGGTCAGCGCCGCGTCCAGGCTGTGGCCGCCGTCGATAAAGACCATGGCCAGCGGTGTCGCCCAGAATTTGGAGGCGACCTCGGAGCTGGCCACCAGCGGTACCACGGTCTCTTCCAGTTCGGCGCGGCGCATGTTGCGGCGGAACTCGCGGAAGGTGTCGACCACGGCTTCGCCAGCGTCGAACAGTTCGGGGTCGTGGAAGAATTCGCCCTGCTGGTGTTCCTCGGAGCCGCGGTGGTGGTCCACCGCGTAGACCACGCCGTCGCGCTCGCGGCAGGCCAGACCCAGGTAGATGGTGGACTTGCCGCAGTAGCTGCCGATTTCCAGCACCGGGCCGCGCGCGGCCACTTCCAGGGCGCTGTTGTACAGGGCCTGGCCCTCGGCGGCGGACAGGAAGCCTTTGACGCTGTTGATATCCACGGGCAGTTGCAGGGCCATGGCGCTTTTCTCCGATTTTTATCCGGCCGGCACCTTAGCGAATTTGTGCCCTGGGGGCAAATAGTTGGCAATGCCCGCGCCGCGGCTAAGCCCCTGCCTGTGTTATGATTTGCGCCTCTCAACGCAAGGGAATTCAGGCGACATGAAACTGACGATGCCGCGCTTCGACAAGGCCCAGGTGCTGGTGGTAGGCGATCTCATGCTGGACCGCTACTGGCACGGCAATACCGCGCGCATTTCCCCCGAGGCACCGGTGCCGGTGGTGCAGGTGGGCCACACCGAGGACCGCCCCGGCGGTGCCGGCAACGTCGCCCTCAACCTTGCCGCGCTGGGTTCTGGCTCCATCATCGCCGGCATCACCGGCCGCGACGAGTCCGCCGCCATTCTGGAAGAGCGGCTGGCCGCGGCCAATATCCTCTGCCGCTTCCAGCAGAGTGACAAGCACCCTACCATCACCAAGCTGCGGGTGATTTCGCGCCACCAGCAGCTGCTGCGCATGGACTTCGAACAGCCCTTCGACCCCGCCGATGCCCAGGCGCTGGCGGCGCAGGCGCTGGAGCTGCTGCCCACGGTGGGTGCGCTGGTATTGTCCGACTACGCCAAGGGCGCGCTGGCCGACCCCCAGCCGCTGATCCGCGCCGCCCGCGAACACGGCCTGCCGGTGCTGGTGGACCCCAAGGGCACAGATTTCGCCCGCTACCGCGGCGCCACCCTGCTCACCCCCAACCTGCACGAGCTGGAGGCGGTGGTGGGGGCCTGTCCCAGCGAGCAGCTGCTGGTGGAGAAAGGCAATGCGCTGATGCGCGAACTGGAACTGGACGCGCTGCTGGTGACCCGCGGTGAGCACGGCATGAGCCTGCTGCGCCCGGGCGAGCCCGAGCTGCACCTGCCGGCCCGGGCGCTGGAAGTGTTCGACGTCACCGGCGCCGGCGACACCGTGATCTCGGTGCTGGCCGCGGCGCTGGCCGCCGGCGATGCGCTGCCCAATGCCGTGGCGCTGGCCAACCTCGCCGCCGGCGTGGTGGTGGGCAAGCTCGGCACCGCCGCCATCAGTGCGCCGGAGCTGCGCCGCGCGGTGCAGCGCGAGCAGGGCTCCGAGCGCGGCGCGGTCAGCGTCGAGCAGCTGCAGCTGGCGGTGGCCGACGCCCGCGCCCACGG
>JBFHRT010000334.1:0-3252 GCA_041591575.1 Spongiibacteraceae bacterium | reverse complement strand
CTGAGGCTGGGCGCCGACTATATCGCCACCGGCCACTACACCCGCACCCGGGGAGTGGACGGGGTCACCGCGCTGGTCAAGGGGCTCGATCCCAACAAAGACCAGAGCTCTGTCCTGCACGCAGTGGGCAGCGAGCAGCTGGCGCGCACCCTGCTCCCCATCGGCGAACTGGAAAAACCCGCAGTGCGGGCGCTGGCGGAAGAACACGGACTGGTCACCCACGACAAGAAAGACAGCACCGGCATCTGCTTTATTGGCGAGCGCCGCTTCAAGGATTTCCTGGAGCAGTACCTGCCGGCACAGCCCGGCCAGATCGAGAGCGTCGACGGCGAGCCCATGGGCAGCCATAGCGGCCTGATGTACCACACCATTGGCCAGCGTCAGGGACTGGGCATTGGCGGCGTCAGAGGCGCCGGCGAGGCGCCCTGGTATGTGGTGGACAAAGACCTTGAGCGCAATGTGCTACTGGTCGCCCAGGGTACTGATCATCCACGCCTGTTCCACAATGCCCTCCTCGCCAGCGACATCCACTGGATCAGCGGCCGCGAGCCCGAGCTGCCGCTGCGTTGCCGTGCCAAGACCCGCTACCGCCAGCCCGACCAGGACTGCTTGCTGGAGCGTTGCGAGCAAGGCTACCGCGTGCGCTTTGACAAAACCCAGCGCGCCGTCACCCCCGGCCAATCGGTGGTGTTCTACCTGGACGATATCTGCCTGGGCGGCGGCGTGATCGAACAAGCCGTTAATATCGACACCGCCAGCAGCGAACAACGCTAATAGTTAAGGACCCCCGTGACCGCGAACGCTCCGATCCGACAGCAGACCCTGGCCCTGGCCGCCATTGTCCAGTGCCTGTACCTGGCCGACCGCATCGCCCGCACCGGCCAGGCCGAGCCGCAGGCACTGGAGAGCAGCCTCAACAGCCTGTTTGCCTTCAGCGCCGATACCGCCGAAGAGGCCTGCGGCGGCGTCGCCAACCTGGAGCTAGGCCTGCGCAGCCTGCGCGACGCGCTGGCCGGCGCCAGCCACACCGATACCCGGCCGCTGGTGCGCTACTGCCTGGGCGTGCTGCACTTGCAGCGGCAGCTGGCCAAGAGCCCGGAAACCTCGACCATCATTCGCAACCGGCTACAGCACGCGCAGAAGAATATCGACTTCAATGGATTTGATATCAACCAGCTGTGTTCAGCGGTCGAGGCTATTTATAAGGACACCATCAGCAACTTCCGCTACCGCATCCAGATCAGCGGCAGCATGCAGCAGCTGCAAAACCCCACCAATGCCGCCCGTATCCGGGCGCTGCTGCTGGCAGCCATCCGCGCCGCCTTTCTGTGGCGCGTTGCCGGAGGCAGCCGCTTGACACTGCTGTTTCGCCGCGGCCGGCTGCTGGCAGAGACGGAGCGACTGCTCAATACCGAGGTACCGCGCTAGACGCTGGACGGGAGATGGGAGACGCTAAAAAGCCGGAATCGTCTACAGGAGCCGCGTAGAGGCCTGCGCTGTTGCATTTGCGTCTCCCGTCTCCCATCAAGCGTCAAGCCCCCCGCGTTCACTCCCCCTCCCTGCTGGTGTATCATTGCCGGTTTTCCAGTCACCCAGCTAGTACAGGATTACCCATGGATCTGTCCGCTCTTACCGCGATTTCTCCGGCCGATGGCCGCTACGGCAGCAAAACCGTCGACCTGCGTCCCATTTTCAGCGAATTCGGCCTGATCAAATACCGGGTAGAGGTGGAAGTGCGCTGGCTGCAGCGGCTGGCCGCCCATCCCGAAATCAGCGAAGTGCCCCCTTTCAGCGCCGAGGCCAATGCCCTGCTGGACGCCCTGGTGGCCGATTTCGGTGAGGAACAGGCGCAGCGCATCAAGGACATCGAGCGCACCACCAACCACGACGTCAAAGCGGTGGAATACTTCATCAAGGAGTCCATCGCCGGCAATGCCGAGCTGGCTGCGGTCAGCGAGTTCGTACATTTTGCCTGCACCTCCGAGGACATCAACAACCTGTCCCACGCGCTGATGCTGCGCGCCGGCCGCGAGGTAGTGCTGGCCGAGGCCGACAGCGTTATCGACAAGCTCGCCGAACTGGCCCACGATCTGGCTGACGTTGCCATGCTGTCGCGCACTCACGGCCAGTCCGCCAGCCCCACCACCATGGGCAAGGAACTGGCCAACGTAGTGGCACGCCTGCGCCGCCAGCGCCAGGCCATTGCCGCTGTTGAGCTGCTGGGCAAAATCAACGGCGCCGTGGGCAACTACAACGCCCACCTCAGCGCCTATCCAGATATCGACTGGGAAGCCAATGCCAAGGCCTTTATCGAGTCGCTGGGCCTGAGCTGGAACCCCTACACCACCCAGATCGAGCCCCACGACTACATCGCCGAGCTGTTTAACGCCGCGGCGCGCCTGAACACCATTCTGATCGACCTGGACCGCGACATCTGGGCCTATATCTCGCTGGGCTACTTCAAGCAGCGCACTGTGGCCGGCGAAGTGGGCTCCTCCACCATGCCGCACAAGGTCAACCCCATCGACTTCGAAAATTCCGAGGGCAACCTGGGTATCGCCAACGCGGTGATGGACCACCTCGCCGCCAAACTGCCCATTTCCCGCTGGCAGCGTGACCTCACCGACTCCACCGTGCTGCGCAACATGGGTGTGGGCTTCGCCTACAGCCTGATCGCCTTCCAGGCCACTCTCAAAGGTCTGGGCAAGCTGGAGATCAACCGCGCGCGCATCGCTGAGGACCTGGACAACAGCTGGGAAGTGCTGGCGGAGCCGGTGCAAACCGTGATGCGCCGCTATCACATCGAAGAGCCCTACGAGAAGCTCAAAGCGCTGACCCGCGGCCAGGCCATCACCCGCGAGGCCATCCAGCAGTTCATCGAAACCCTGGAGATCCCCGAGGAAGCCAAGGCGGCACTGCGCGAAATGACCCCCGCCAGCTACATCGGCAATGCCGTGGCCCAGGCCAAGAAAATTTAAACCGTAGGGTGCGCCGTGCGCACCGCCATCGCAGCCCGTGAGCACACGGGAACGGAACGCACGGAGACCCGGTGCGCGCGGCGCACCCTACGACTATGCCCCTGAACAATTTCGACCCCGCCGACTTCCTCGCCAACTACTGGCAGCGACGCCCGCTGCTGATTCGCAATGCCCTGCCCGACGCTGACTGCCCGGTGGACGGCGGCGACCTCGCCGGACTGGCCTGCGAGCACGATGCCGAATCGCGCCTGATCACCGAAGACAACGGCCGCTG
>JBFHRT010000333.1:0-3256 GCA_041591575.1 Spongiibacteraceae bacterium | reverse complement strand
GGGGCTGGCGCCCGAGCGGCTGGAGCTGGAAGTGACCGAACAGCTGCTGGTGGGTGATAGCGCCGAGGTTCGCGACCGCCTGCAGCGCATCAAGGAACTGGGCGTGCGCCTGGCACTGGACGACTTCGGCACCGGCTACGCCTCTCTCAGCTACCTCAAGCACTACCCCTTCGACGTACTCAAGATCGACCGCAGCTTCGTGCGCGATGCCGCCAGCGCCGACGACAGCCGCACCCTGACCAGCGCCATCATCGCCATGGCCCATGCCCTGGGCATGGAAGTGGTGGCCGAAGGGGTGGAGCAGCCGGAACAGCGTCAATTCCTGCGCGAGCGCGGCTGCGACATGGCCCAGGGCTTCCTGTTCTCGGCGCCGGTGGCACCGGAGCATTTCTGCGACTGGGCCGAGCGCTACCAGGCGCTGCAAGGGCAGGGGCGGGAACTGAGCCGGGCCTAGCACCCACCGGGGCTCGGCGAGCAATCGCGTTCAGCACTGACCATTCGATGCCGCCCTTTGCGGCTACGGGGGCAGCGACACGCTCTCAGATATCGGCACCCCGGCTCAATGCGGCGAAGGCAAGCTGCCGACGTGGAAGATCGCGTCGCAGGGCTGGTTTCGCGCTCGGCGCGGGCTGCAATGCCGCAGCGCCTGGACCCTAGATCGCAAACAACGCGCCTGGAGTGACAGGCATTTTCGGAAGCGCCGAGGATGACGGGTGTGGGGTGGCGCCTCATCCCCTACGAAGTCATTCCGGCGAAAGCCGGCATCCAGGGTGCGGACCTCCACGCTTGCGGCACTTTCCCATCTTTGCGCGGGCTGCTACTCCCGAGTACCTGGACCCCAGATCGCAAACAGCGCGTCTGGGGTGACGGGAGTGGGGTGACGCCTCAGACCCTGCGAAGTCATTCCGGCGAAGGCCGGAATCCAGGGCGCGGGCCACAGGAGCGGCGTTCGCGCCGATCGTTTGCGGGCCTCCATTCGTTGATGCCACCCCCCGGCTTCAGCCGCACATCGGCGCCTCAACTGGCAACGCTCTGTACGGCTAAAGCCGCACCTGCACGGGACGGCACAATCCGGGGAATACCCCGACAATTACGCCCGGCTGCGCTTGATCAGCTCATAGGCGGCCTGGATCTCCTGGGCCTTTTCAGTGGCCAGCTTGAGCATGTCCTCGGGCACGCCCTTGGCGATCAGCTTGTCCGGGTGGTGCTGGCTCATCAGCTTGCGGTAGGCGCGCTTGATCTCGCCGTCGCTGGCGTCGGCCTCCACCCCCAGCGCCGCGTAGGCGTCGGCCAGGGCGTCGGCGGGAGCGGCTCCCGGCGGTGGCTGCTGGCCGGCAAAGTGCTCTTGCGCACGCAGCATCGCCAACAGGCGCTGGAACTGGCCCTCGCTAATGCCCAGGTAGCGCGCCACTGCCGCCAGCACCTGCTGCTCGGCGCCGTGCAGCTCGCCGTCGGCCAGGGCAATGCTGATCAGGTATTCCAGCAGCGCCTGGCGCAGCAGCGGCGCGCGGCCGGCGCGCTCAAGAAACTCGCCGATCTGCGGCTCCAGGTGAAACGCCGGCGCCGCACCTTCCTTGAACAGCTCGATGGCCTGGCGGCGGTGCTCGGCACTCAGCCCCATATGCGCCATCAGCGTCTCGGTGTGGGCGATCTCCTCCTCGCTGATGCGGCCGTCGGCCTTGGCCAGGTGGCCGGCGATGCGAAAGGTGGTCTCGAAAAAGACCTGCTGGATGGCGGCGCGCTCGGCGCCGTAGTCCACGCCCATGGCCTGGCGCAGGCCGCGGTCGAAGAAGTGGCCCACCAGCGCCCCCAGCGCCGCGCCCAGCAGGCCGCCGGTGGCCATATAGCCCAGCAGGGCGCCAATCAACTTGCCAAAAATCATGAAACTGCCGTCTCCGCAGGGAAAAGCCGCTATCTTAGCAGGCTCTCAGCGGCCTGGGCGGCGCTGACGGCAACGCCGGGCGCGCGATTGCGGCGGCTGCCGTACCCGGCACCGCACTCAGGCTGTATAATGCGCTGTTTTGTGTCGAATCACCGATGGGGAATACCGTGGCCAAGGCCGATGTCAGTACCTTTCAGGGGCTCATCCTCGCCCTGCAACACTTCTGGGCCGAGCAGGGCTGTGTGATCCTGCAACCGCTGGATATGGAAGTAGGGGCGGGCACTTTCCACCCCGGCACCTTCCTGCGCGCCATTGGCCCGGAGACCTGGAACGCGGCCTATGTGCAGCCCTGCCGCCGCCCCACCGACGGCCGCTACGGCGACAACCCCAACCGCCTGCAGCACTACTACCAGTTCCAGGTGGTGCTCAAGCCCTCGCCGCTGAATATCCAGGAGCTGTACCTGGAGTCGCTCAAGCAGCTGGGCATCGACCCCGCGGTGCACGACATCCGCTTTGTCGAGGACAACTGGGAATCGCCCACCCTGGGCGCCTGGGGCCTGGGCTGGGAAGTGTGGCTCAACGGCATGGAGGTCACCCAGTTCACCTACTTCCAGCAGGTGGGCGGCCTCGAGTGCTACCCGGTCACCGGCGAGATCACCTACGGCCTGGAGCGCATCGCCATGTACCTGCAGGGCGTGGACAGCATCTACGACCTGGTGTGGACCGAGGGCCCCGACGGCGTCGTCACCTACGGCGACGTGTTCCACCAGAATGAGGTGGAGATGTCGCACTTCAACTTTGAGGAGGCCGACGTCGAGCAGCTGTTCAAGCAGTTCGACCACTGCGAGGCCGAGAGCCAGCGGCTGATCGAGAAGGGCCTGCCGCTGCCCGCCTACGAGATGGTGATGAAGGCCTCCCACGCCTTCAACCTGCTGGACGCCCGCCACGCCATTTCGGTCACCGAACGCCAGCGCTTTATCCTGCGCGTGCGCACCCTGGCCCGCGCGGTGGCGCAGGCCTATTTCGACGCCCGCAAGGCGCTGGGCTTTCCGCTGGCACCGCAGACCCTGCGCGATGAGGTACTGGCCGCAGACGGAGGCAGCAACTGATGGAACACCGCGATTTTCTAGTCGAGCTCGGCACCGAAGAACTGCCGCCCAAGGCACTGAAGGGCCTGGCCCAGGCCTTTGAGCACAACCTGATCCAAGGCCTGCGCGACGCCGGCGCGCTGTGCGCCGACGAGCTGTTTGACGCCACCGTATTCGCCACCCCGCGCCGCCTGGCGGTGCGCGTGCCGGCGCTTGCCGTCACCACCGCCAGCGAAACCGTGGAGAGCTGGGGGCCGCCGGTGAAGGCCGCCTTCGACGCCAACGG
>JBFHRT010000332.1:0-3258 GCA_041591575.1 Spongiibacteraceae bacterium | reverse complement strand
GTCACCGCCAGCATCGCCCACCGTTCGGCGGCACTGCGCTGGGGCAGTAACCCCGCCAGCTGGGCGTGGGTACTGCGCGCCGCCTCGATGGCGTATTCAGCCATGTTGCCGGCGGGCTCCGGCGCGTAGTAGGCACCATAGTTCATGGCCATGATATTGACGCGGTCGATGCGCACGCCGGCGTCGATGGCATCCTGCAGCAGGGCGACGCCGTCTTGGGTCAAGCCCGGCGGCAGCACCGGCAGGGTGTAGGACACATAGAGACTGGCGCCACGGTCGGCGGCCGCCGCCTGCAGCCCGGCGATGGCGCGGTTGCGGCGCGCCACCGAGTCACTGTCGGCCAGCGCCGCGCCCTCGATGTCGAAATCCACATGGCGCAGCCCGTAGCGGTCGATCACCGCCTGGTACTGCGTGCGCAGCGCGTCATCGTCGCCGCAGACCTGCGCCAGCTCCCGGCCGCTGGCGCCGCCGAAAGAAGCAATAACGTCGCCGCCAGCGGCGCGCAGCGCATCAATCTGCTCGCGATAGAAGTCGTCTTCCATGTCGTAGTAGCCGCCCCAGCTGGCCCGGCAGCTGTCGCCGCCACCAACAATAAAGCCCAGGCTGTAGTGGTCGACCCCGCTGTCTTGCCGGGCCGCGGCCAGATCGAAGGGTGGCCACAGGGTGACGTCGATATAGGGCGCCAGCCGTGGGCCGCCGGCCAGCGGCGGCTGGTCGCCATCATCGGCAGCAGTGGTCACCGTCAGCGGCTCGCTGCTGGCCGAGCGGTTGCCGGCAGCGTCGGCCGCGCGCACCACAAACTGGTAGGCGGTTTCGGGCTGCAGGCCGGCGACGGTATGGCGGGTGCCGCTGGCGCTGCCGGCGTCAGCCCCGTCGCGCAGCAGCTCGTAGCGCTCCACGCCGACATTGTCGCTGGCGGCACCCCAGCTGAGGGTGACGGAGCGCGCGGCCACGGCATCGGCTTGGAGCCCGGCCGGCGCCGTCGGCGGCTCGCGGTCCGGCTGCGGCTCGCTGCCGTCGCAGGGCTGGCTGTTGAGCTGGCAGTTGGCAGGCGCCGCCCACTGCCCCAGATAACTGCCCTTGAGGTCAATCACCATCTTGCCGCCAGCGGGAACCGTGCCATTCCACAGTTCCGGGTGCAGGCTGATGCGGTTGCCGTTGCGGGTAAACCAGCCGTTGACCACCAGGTCCAGATAGACATTGTCCGCCAGCTCGAAGGCCATGCCCCAATGCCACAGGGTATCGCCGGGGTTATCGATCACATAGACGCCGCTCCAGCCACCGCCAGTGTCACTGGTCTTGATAAATTCGGCGGTGGGGCGCTGGGCGGCGGCCGCTAGTGCCGTGGCGGCGAGTAGCAGGGCGGCAACGAGAGAGCGGGGCATGGTGTTATCCTTATTATGGGAGCATCGCGTAGGCAGCGATGTTAGCAAGCATCAGCCAGCGCCATTGTGATTCCGCTCCGGCTTCGGCACTGCCGGTGGCCGCGACCGGATCAGCCGCGCGACACTGTTGCTCATATAACAAGTCCCCATACAACAAATTCCCATACAACAAGCCCCATGCAACAAACCCCCATACAACCAGCGCCCTTGATCACCCCGTCAGCGGCAGCCATGATTGCTCTAGTACAAGGAGGTCCGCCGCCATGACCCCCTCGCCCGCCGCCAGCCAGCAACAGCCGCACCGGCAGGTGCTCGCCATGGCCTGGCCGATGATCCTGGCCAATATTTCAGTGCCACTGCTGGGGCTGGTGGACACCGCGCTGCTGGGCCATTTGGAAGATGCCCGCTACCTGGGCGCAGTGGCGGTGGGCACGGCGCTGCTGTCCTTCCTTTATTGGGGCTTCGGCTTTCTGCGCATGGGCACCACCGGCGCCTCGGCGCAGGCACTGGGCGGTGACGACGCCGCCGAGCCGGCGCGGGTACTGCTGCAATCCGCCATCCTGGGGCTGGCCATTGCCGCCGGGCTATGGCTGGCAAGCGCCGTGCTGCTGCCGCTGGGGCTGGCCCTGATGGAACCGCCGCCGGCCTCCCGGGAGTTGGCACTCACTTACCTGCAGATCCGCCTGTGCAGCGCACCAGCGGTGCTATTCAACTACGCCGTCACCGGCTGGCTGATCGGCCAGCAGCGCCCGCGCTGGCCGCTGCTGATTGCGGTGGTCACCAATGGCCTCAATATCGTGCTGGACTGGCTGTTTATCTGGGTGCTGGGCATGAACAGCGACGGCGCCGCGATTGCCAGCGTGATCAGCGAATACGCCGGCGCTGGCCTGGCGCTGCTGGCGGTGCGGGCACCGCTGAGCGCCGCACCACTGAGTGCCGACCGCCTGCGCGCGCTGTGGCGCGACGCCCGCTACCGCCGCTTTCTCGCCGACAACGCCGGCCTGTTCGTGCGCACCGCGGCGCTGCTGTTCGCCTTCGCCTTCTTCACCGCCCAGGGCGCACGGCTGGGCCCCACGGTGCTGGCGGCCAACGCTATTCTACTCAATCTGATGCTGCTCGCCGCCTACGGCCTCGACGGCTTTGCCCACGCCGCCGAAGCGTTGGTGGGGGAGGCGGTGGGCAGGCGCGACCTGCGCCGTTTTAAACGCATGTGCTGGCACTGCCTGCAGTGGTCACTGGTCACCGCGGCGCTGATGACCGCGGTTTTCTGGCTGGGGCGCGACAGCATTCTGGCACTGATGACCGACCTGGCCGCCGTGCGCACGGTGGCCGATGCCCACTACCCCTGGCTGCTGGCACTGCCGCTGGTGGCGGTGTGGAGCTATCTGCTGGACGGCATCTTTATCGGCGCCATGCAGACCCGCTGGATGCAGCACAGCATGCTGCTGAGCGTGTTCGGGGTGTACCTGCCGCTGTGGTACCTGGGCCAGGGCTGGGGCAACCACGGCCTGTGGCTGGCCTTTACCGCCTTCAACCTGGCCCGCGGCCTCAGCCTGGGCGCCGCCTTCTACTACCTGAGTCGAGGGCAGCGCTGGTGGCCGGCGCACCGTTAATCCCGGTGTCAGCAGTGCGCGTAGCGCGACCCGCTGGCGGGGCATTAGGCCTTCGCCAAAGCGATAAAAATCAGCGTGTTAACGCGCCTAAGTGACAGTGATTAGCGCGCGAAAGCATGCCCGGGCGGCGCCTGTCGCGCCGGTGAATAGAGATTTTTCTCTGCCGAATATCGGGTATTTCCTGATCGCGGAATAGCCACACGTAACATATTCTTTACGTCAGCAATCTATTCACTCCACAGAGCTGTCTATTAAAGATG
>JBFHRT010000331.1:0-3274 GCA_041591575.1 Spongiibacteraceae bacterium | reverse complement strand
GCTGCTGGTGGCCCACAGCTTTGGTGGCCTGCTCGCCATCCGCGCGATGGCCGAACACCGCGCACTGTTTCGCGCCGCGGTGATTGTCGACTCGCGCATCAACTTCCCCAATGCCGGCGAGCCCGGTGAGCGCGGCGCCAGCGAGCAGCGGCCCAAGCGCCTCTACCCCGACTACGATACCGCGCGTCAGCGCTTTAGGCTGATCCCCCACGACAACTGTGCGCCGTCCTTCGTACTGGATCATGTCGCCCGTCACTCGCTGCGCGAAGTGGACGGCGGCTGGCAGTGGAAGTTCGACGACACCATCACCGCCACCCTGTCCCACCCCACCGTCAGCGAGGCGGAGCTGCTGCAGCGCATCGAGCTGCCGCTGGCGCTGATCTATGGCGAGCACAGTGTGGTGCTGCCGGCCGATATCGCCGCCAAGACGGTGGCTTATATGCGCCGCGGGCGCGCGCCCATCGAGCTGGCCGGTGCCCACCACCACCTGCTGCTGGACCGGCCCGAGGCCTTTAGCGCACTGCTGGCCGAGCTGTTGCCGCAGTTGCTGGCCGAGGCCACAGGCTGAGCAGCGCCGGCAAATAGCGCTAAGCTGGATGATACAACCGGCCACCGCGATGGCCGGCTCAATAACAGGCGGCCCGACACTCACCGGGCCCTATGCGCACCCGCTGCGGGGCGTACTGACAGGGAGTAGCTATGTCGCTGGCGGCAGTTCTGGTGTGCATTCTGGTGAGTGGCATTGTCTGCCAGTGGCTGGCCTGGCGCCTGCGCATTCCCGCCATCGTACTGCTGGCCGCTGCCGGCCTGCTGCTGGGGCCAATCACCGGGCTGGTGCAGCCGGCACGGGATTTCGGCGACGGCCTGGCGGCGGTGATTCCACTGTTTGTGGCGGTGATCCTGTTCGAGGGTGGCCTCAACCTGCGCCTGCACGAACTCAGCGAGGCCGGCCCGGTGGTGCGCCGGCTGACCTCGGTGGGGGTGCTGCTGGCCTGGCTGCTGGGCAGTGCTGCCGCACACTGGGTGGGCGGGCTGAGCTGGCCGGTGGCCTGGCTGCTGGGCGCCATCCTGGTGGTCACCGGTCCCACCGTGATCATGCCCCTGCTCAAACACGCCAATCTCAACCGCCGCAGCGCCTACCACCTCAAGTGGGAGGGCATCATCAACGACCCCATCGGCGTGCTGCTGGCGGTGCTGGTCTACGAATTCTTCCTCTATTCCGGCGACGGCGTCGCCCTGCAGTCGGTGCTGCTGAGCCTGGTGCTGGCGCTGAGTGTGTCGCTGGCCATCGGCGGCGCCTGCGGCTACGCGCTGGGGGTGTGCTTCCGCGCCGGCTGGGTGCCCGAGTACCTGAAAGCGCCGGTCATCATCGCCGGCATCCTCGCCAGCTATGCCCTCTCCGACCTGGCGCTGCACGAGTCCGGCCTGCTGGCGGTGACGCTGATGGGCGTGGTGATGGGCAATATGGGGCTGCGCAGCATCGACGAGATGCGCCGCTTCAAGGAGTACATCACCCTGCTGCTGGTGTCCTTCCTGTTTGTGGTGCTCACCGCCTCGCTGGAACCGGCGCTGCTGCGCGAACTCAACTGGCGACTGGTCGCGCTGCTGCTGGTGCTGCTGCTGGTGGTGCGGCCGCTGGCGGTGTGGCTGGCCACCATTGGCGCCGGCGCCTCCTGGCGCGACCGCCTGCTGGTGGGCTGGATCGCGCCGCGTGGGGTGGTGGCCGCCGCCTCCGCCGGTGCCTTCGCGCCGTCCATGGTGGCTGCCGGTTACAGCGATGCCGCGCTGCTGGTGCCGGCGGTGTTTATGGTGATCTTCGCCACCGTCATTCTGCACGGTTTCACCCTGGGGCCGCTGGCGCGGCTGCTGTCGCTGCGCGCCGAGGGCAGCGGCCGCGTGCTGGTGGTGGGCGCCTCGCCGTGGACGGTGGAGCTGTGCCGGGTGCTGCGCAGCCTGGAAGTGGACGTGCTGCTGGCCGACAGTGACTGGTCGCGGCTGCGGCCGGCGCGCCAGCAGGGGCTGGCCACCTGGTACGGCGAGATCCTGTCCGAGCGCGCCGAGGAGGCGCTGGAGCTGGAGGGGGTGAAGACCGTGCTCGCCGCCACCGGCAACGTCGCCTACAACTCGCTGGTGTGCACACACTTTGCCAATGAAACGGGCCGCAACAAGGTGTTTCAGCTGGTGGATGTCAGCGGCGACGAGAACCACCGGCGGCGGGTGGCCGAGGCCCGCCGCGGCGTCGCCGCCTTCTCCCCCGGCGCCAGCTTCGGTCAGCTGTGGAGTTCGCTGATCCGCGGCTGGAGTTTCCAGAAAACCCGGGTCACCGAGAGCTTTGCCGCCGGCGACATCCTCGCCAAGCTGGCGCCGGAAGCCCAGGCTGTCGCGGTGCTCAATCGCGATGGCCGCCTCGACTGGGTGGGCAGTGAGCGGCCGCGACTGGCCGCGGGCGATACCCTGATCAGCTTCGTGCCGCCGGCCGCCGACGCCTGAGCGGGGCCTTGGCGCCCTGCTCTCACGCTGCCGCCGCCCTTCTCCTTAACGCCGCCGCTCGGCTGCCCTCTTCTATAGTGAGCTCTTCTATAGTGAAAGCATGAGCGAGCATAGCGGCGAAGCCGCCGAGCTGATCTTCTGCGCCGGCACTGCGCTGGAGCTGCCCCTGCGCGAGCGCGTGACGGTGGCGGCCGCCGCCGGCTATGCCGGCATCACCCTGTTTGCGCGCAATGCCAGCCACGCCCGCCGCGAGGGGTTTTCTGCCGGCGCTGTGGGCCGGCTGCTGGCCGAGCACGGTCTGCGTCTGGAATGGCTGGAGCCGCTGATCAACTGGGTGCCGGCGCTGGAGTCTGATTTCCAGCAGGGCGCGGCCGAGGCGGTGGCGCGTTTTCTCGATACCGCCTCTGAGCTTGGCGCCGGCGGTGTCTGTCTGAGTCTGGGTTTCGAGCGCCCGGTGGCGGATGCGGCGCTGGTCGAGGCGCTGGCGGCGGTAACCGAGCAGGCAGTGCCGCGGGGGCTGCGGCTGGCGCTGGAGCCGGTGGCGTGGACGCCGATCAATACCGCCAATCGTGCCTGGGCTATCGCCGGGCAGGTGGCGCGGCCCGAGGTGGGCCTGCTGTTTGACAGCTGGCAGCATTTCCGCGGCGGTGGCAGTGTGGACGGTTTGGCGCAACTGCCGGGCGAGCGCATCTTCGGCCTGCAACTCAGTGACGCGCCGGCGCGCCCACCGGCTGACCTGATGACCGAGACCATCACCGCCCGGCGCCTGCCCGGCGACGGCGGT
>JBFHRT010000330.1:0-3284 GCA_041591575.1 Spongiibacteraceae bacterium | reverse complement strand
GCGGCCAATACTGTCTCCGGCTGCAGGATGTCGGAGCGATACAGCTGAACGTCGGCACCGCGCTCGCGGGCCTGCGCGGCGGTGGCTTCCAGGCTGCCCGGCAGCGGGTCGGTTTTCGACTCCCAGCTGCCGTGCTCATGATGCTCGCCCTCGTGCAGAGTGCGCGCGGTCAGTGCCAGGTTGTAGCCGGCCTCGGCCAGCGCCAGCGCCGTGGCAGCGCCAATGCCACGGCTGGCACCGGTAATAAAGGCGACTTTTTTGCTCATAACTGCCTCCAACATGGGTTGATCGCCCGACTGGCTTTTAACAACTCCCGTCATCGCCAATCGCGTCATCGCGGACCCACAGCGCTTCGCGGGGCCAGCCAAGGAGCATTTTTTACGACATGGCGATCTCCACCAGCATGGCACCTTGCCTGATGGAGATTGCCGCGTCGCCTTCGGCTCCTCGCAATGACGAACTATTAAATCCCGTCATCGCGAGGCGTGCTTTTCACGCCGTGGCGATCTCCACCAGCATGGCACCTTGCCTGATGGAGACAACCGCGGCGCATGGTCGGCTGCCTGAGGTCAGACGCCAGGCTGTTCCAGCGCGCGGTCTTCGGTCCACACCACATCGAGGTCGCGACTGCGGTATCTGGCAACGCCATCGCGCAGTTCGATCAGCTCGCGGTAACGAATGGTCATGTCCATTTTGCGCAGCACCTCGCCGTCTCGATACAGGTGCGAGGCCACGCAGTAGGTCTCGCCGCGATAACTCTCCCCCTCCCATTCACCAAACTGGTTGCCCACCAGGTGAAAGGTGCGCTCATAACGCCGCAGGAATTCCAGCCCGGCAATAAAGGCTTCGCAAGAGTCGGTCGCAAACCCGGGACCCTGCTGGCTGAATTCCGGCCACATGATCTCGGTCATGCGGCCGAACTCGCAGTCGTCGACAAGGCGCGCATACTGGGCCGCCAGGTCAGCCGGGATACGGCTCTTGTCCATGGGCTCAGGCTCCGTACTGCTGCTTGGCGGCGACTACGGTTTCGCAGAACTCGGCGAAGGCGCTGGGATCGTAGACGAAGTACAGCGGCAGAATCTCGATATGAGTGGCGCCAGCCTCCAGCATCGCCGGGATGGTGTCCAGCGTGGCCTGCAGGTCCGGCTTGCCCTCGCTGTCGAACTTGTGGTCCACCATCGCACGTACGCTGAGCTCGCTGGGGTCGCGGCCGGCTTCCTCGAAGGCGCGGCGCAGCGCCTTGACGCCCTCGCCATAAACTGCCGGGTCCTGCTCGATGGGAATCCAGCCATCCGCGACGCGGGCGATGGCCGCACAGTTTTCCTCGGTGGCCTTGACCCCCACCCAGCAGGGAATATCACCGCTGGCCGGTGCCGGCCGGCAGTAGATGTCGTCAAAGCTGATCTTGTCACCGTGGTAGCTGGCGGGCGCGTCGCGCCACAGTGCCTTCATTGCCGCAATCTGCTCGAACATATAGCCCTTGCGGCCGGCAAAGGGCAGCCCTGAGGCCAGGTACTCCTCACGCTGCCAGCCGGTGCCGAGCCCCAGTACCACGCGACCGGGGGCGATGGCATCCAGGGTGCCGGCCTGCTTGGCCAGCAGCGCCGCCGGGCGCAGCGGCGCAATCAGGATACCCTGGCTGAACTGGATACGCTCGGTGGCACCCGCCATCATGGCCTGGATGGTGATGGGCTCCAGCCAGGGGGTTTCCGGCGGTGACGGGAATTCACCGTAGGGATAGCGATCGGTGCGGCTGCCCATGACCACGTGATCCGTCATGGTGAGCTGGTCAACGCCGGCATCCTCAGCCTGCTTGGCAATAGTCATCAGGCCGCGGGGATCGCCGCCGAACAGATTCTCCAGGCCGTAAATGCCCATACACAGTTTAATTTGGCTCATGCCTTACTCCCGTCAGTTGACTGTTTCGATGATTCGCTGGCCCGCACTTGTTGGCGAATGAGGGCCGACATTTGTTGAATAACCATGGCGATAGCCTGCTCGCGGCCGAGCTGGCCGTCGCTGTAGGCCAGCGCGATGTTCTTGCAGATGGCCACGCAGTTATCCAGCAACAGCTTGGCCGGCAGGCCGGCGATACCCAGTTCCTGAAAATAGCGCAGCCAGCGGTTCTCGTAGCGCTGCACCAGCTCCTGGTGATACTCGCGAAAGGCCTCGTTGATTTCCGGCACGCAGCGCAGGATCAGCCCAGCGCAGCCGAATTCGTCCACCACCTCCCAGATCACCGACTCCATGGCGATCGCCTCGGCGGAATCGATGCTCCGATCCACCACCCCCTTCACCGCCTGGTACTGCTGCTCGCAGCTGAAGCGCTGCTCCAGGCGCTGGTAGAAAGCCTCGGAGATGGCGAGGTAGATATCGCTCTTTTTAGGAAAGTAGTTGTACACCAGCGGTCGCGCACAACCGGCCAGTTCCGCAATGCGCGCGTGCTTGAGCGCGTCCAGCCCCTCGAACTCGACCACGTAGGCAGCGATTTTTACCAACTGCTCGCGGCGCAACTCACTGCTGCTGCGCGGCTGCGCAGTGCTGAGCTCCCGCAGTCGCTGACGGGCTCGCTGGTTTTCGGCCGATACTGGGGACAAGCCATGTACTCCTGTGCTTGCAAATGGCAGTGCTGGACAATAAAGATTACAGATTGTCTTATAATTTACACTTTGTCAATTATCTCCGAGCCAGGGGTCACTAAGCCGCCTGTTGCGCCGCGGCGACCACCGCCTGCCCCAGCGCCAGCCCGCGGTCGTTGCCGGGCACCCGGCGATGCACCAGCACCCGTAACCCCGCGTGTTGCAGCAGGGTCAGCAAGCGTTGCAGCAACAAACGGTTGTCGAAGGCGCCGCCGCACAGGGCAACGGGCGTGCCCCAACCCAGGTTGTGGCGCCGCATCAGCAACTGCAGCAACTGCACCAGCCCACGGGCCAAGCCCTCGTAAAAGCGGGCAGCTACGATGGCCGCGGGCCAGCCCGCCGCCAGGTCATCAAGCAGCTGGGGCCACATCGGCGCCACCTGCAGCTGCCAGTGCGAACCGGTTGCGGTCAACCGCAAGGAATATCCGCTGTCGCGCGCCGGCAGCACCGCACTGCGCGCCAGCGTTTCCAACTGGATCGCGGCCTGGCCGGCGCTCTGCTGCGACAGACATAAACCCAGCGCCGCCGCCACCGCGTCAAACCAGCGTACGGCTGCGCTACTGGGTGGACAGTGGCCGCCGCTGCGCAGCAGTTCATCAAGCATCGACAGCGGCCGGTCGGCGAGAAAGTGAGTAAGCGGCAGCT
>JBFHRT010000329.1:0-3292 GCA_041591575.1 Spongiibacteraceae bacterium | reverse complement strand
GGCTGCTGACCCACCAGCCCCTTTATAGTCCTCAACAGCTGCCACGCCGCGTATCCCGACCGATAACCGCGCCGGCTGCCATCGGTACTCAGCAGCATCTCCAGATACGCCTGCGGCCCATCCAGATAAGCTTGCTGAGCATTCAGCATGCTGTTGAGCACCGCCATGGGCTCACGGGTGATGTAGACGAAGCGGGCTTCGGGAAACTGCTTTAGAATCCAGGCCGCGTTGCCGGTATCCCAGGGGTTTTTCAGCAGAACCGCTCGACTGCCCGGTTGCACAGCCAACAGTTTTTGACAAAGCTGAGCAAAAAACGCGGCGTTATCCGGGCCCAGTTTAAAACTACCGCTATGGCGACGCAGTAGAAAACCGTACTCCTCCACCTCGTCGGCATTCACCGCCACGCTGTCGATCTTGCGATTCTCGATTCCCAACGCGCGAAAGCAGCTATTCAGGCGCTCGGCATCATGCTGCGCCCTGCCCTCGCGATGATTGCGCAGCAAGCGCTGGTAGTAAAACAAGTGGTACAGACTCAGGTTAGCCAGCGGAAATGATTTGGCGATACAGTCATACAGAAAGGTGGTTCCCGAGCGGTGTAAGCCCATGATAAACACCGGCCGCAGGGGTAGCGAGTCGAGCTCACTCAAAAACGCTCGGTCTTCATCGTGGCGGGGAAATTGCGGATCGATGGGGTGTTTCATAGCAAGCCCAATGGTATGACGTGACGTCACTGAAAAGTGACTCAGAAATTATTCGATGTTTTCGTTTTTATTCAGAACGAACGGCAGCGTATAGGCAAAGCGCGGACAGCCTCAACAGAAGCGTAGAGAACTGCGACCGAGTCGACATTCTCAATCTTCGCCAGAATGAACTTTTCGCCCAGTATGATTGCGAGAATCTTCGCTATAACGGTACGGTTTAGTGCCGCGCTTTTTTCGTTCCGCGCTTGGGAGGCGCGGTCAGCGGGTCGTCTGGCCAGGGGTGCTTGGGGTAGCGCCCTTTCATGTCTTTTTTCACTTCATGGTAGGCGTTGTTCCAGAAGCTGAGCAGGTCTTGCGTCACCTGCAGCGGCCGCTGTGCCGGTGACAACAGGTGCAGCATCAGCGCGATGCGCCCCCCGGCAATGCTGGGGGTCTGCTGCTGACCGAACATTTCCTGCAGCTTGACCGCCAATACTGGCGGATGCTGACTGTAGTCGATGCGGATACGCGAACCGGTGGGCACGCTGTAATGGGTGGGCGCCTGCTCATCGAGCCACTGGGGCAAGGGCCAGGGCAATAGATTGTGCAGCGCGGCGCTCAGATCCAATTGCTGTATTTGCCGGATATGCGTGATAGCGCCAACGAATGGGGCCAGCCACTGCTGCAGATTCGTCAGCAGCCACTGGTCACTGAGATCGGGCCAGTCGCTATCGCCGCGCTCGTTGAGATCGCAACGGCGCAGGCACAGCACCCGCGCCTGCCACTGGCGCAGGACGTCGGTCCAGGGCAGCGCATCCAGCCCGCGCTGGCGAATCCAGTCCAGCACCGCCTGCTGACGCAACGCGTCATCGACCTCGGCCAGCGGCTCCCGGCGCAATAACAACTTGCCCAGGCGCCGCTGGCGCTCGGCGACCAGCTGGCGGCCATCGTTCTGCCATTCCAGCACCTCCTGGCTACAGATCATGTCGGCCAGCTCGGCTTCCAGCCACTGCGGGTCAATGGCGGCGGCGAGGTAGATGCGGTCGCTGCTCTGTTGCCTGTTTCCACCCAACTGCGCCACCGCCAGCCACTCGGCGTTGCGCAGCGGATCCCCGTCCCGCAGCATCGCGGCGCGACCATTGGCCAGGCGATAGGCGCTGCCACCGCTTTCCCGTTGCCGCCCCACCCGATCGGGATAGGCCAGGGCCAGCAGCAGGCCGACGCGCTCAGTGTTAGCACTGTCGTTGTCATCGCTTTCGTCACTGGCACGCCGCAGCAGTTGCTGAAACTGTCGCGCCTGCTGGCGCTGGCGCTGCACCAGCGGTCGCTGGCGTGAATCCGCTGAACGCTCGCCGCGCAACAGTTCCAGGCGCAGAACGATGTCAGCCCCCTCCCCCTGCAGCGGATCGCGTTCAGATAACAGTGCCGCCACGTCGCAGGCCAGCGCCGACATGTGCAATTGCCGCGATTTCAACAGCATATGCGCCAGCCGTGGATGCAACGGCAATGCCGCCATCGCGCGACCGTGCTCGGTGATGCGCCACAGCTGTTCGTGCGGCTCGCAGGCCTGAAGCCGCTGCAGCAGCTCCAGCGCCTGCTGCCAGGGCGCCGCCGCCGGTGGGTCCAACCAGCGCAGCTCGTCGGGCGTGACGCCCCAGTGCAGCAGCTGCAGCGCCAGCGGCGCCAGATCGGTTTGCCGGATTTCCGGTTCGGCAAAGCCCTGCAGGCGAGCCTGCTGCTCCTGGGGCCACAGCCGGTAGGCGACACCCGGCGCCAGGCGGCCGGCACGGCCGGCGCGCTGCTCGGCGCTGGCGCGGGAAACCCGCTGGGTGTGCAGGCGCACCATGCCGGTGGGCGGGTCGAACTGCGGCACCCGGCTATAGCCGCTGTCGATCACTACCGACACACCGTCGATGGTGAGGCTGGATTCGGCAATGCTGGTGGCCAATACCACCTTGCGCTGCCCCTCGGGCGCCGGCGCGATGGCGCGCTGCTGCTGCTCCAGACTGAGATCGCCAAACAGTGGCGCGATAATGATGTCCTGCTCGCCCTGCAGCCGCGCCTGCAGCTCGCGGTGCGCGGCGCGAATTTCTGCCTGGCCGGGTAAAAACGCCAAGATGCTGCCGCGGTCCTGCTGCAGGCTATTCACTACACTCTCGGCAACCGCGGTAGCGATATCGCGACGCTCCACCGCGCGACCATAGTGAACCGTCACCGGGTAGCTGCGGCCCTCGCTGTCGATCACCGGCGCATCGTCCAGCAAGCGGGCGACAGCGTCGCTATCGAGGGTCGCCGACATCAACAGCAGTTTTAGCGGCGGCTGGTCGCGCAACAGCTCGCGGCCGTACAAGGTCAGGGCCAGGCCCAAATCGGCATCGACCGAGCGCTCGTGAAACTCATCGAAAATCACCAGGCCAATGCCGTCGAGACTGGGGTCACTCTGCAGCATGCGCGTGAGCACCCCCTCGGTGACCACCACAATACGGGTGCGCGCCGACACCTTGCTCTCCAGGCGCATGCGGTAGCCGACCCGCTCCCCCACAGCCTCGCCCAATTGCTGGGCCATGCGCTGGGCCGCAGCCTTGGCCGCCAGCCGGCGCGGCTCCAGCATC
>JBFHRT010000328.1:0-3297 GCA_041591575.1 Spongiibacteraceae bacterium | reverse complement strand
TCCTCGCTCGTTGCCGGGGGTTAGTGTTGGGCCATCAGGGTGCTGGACAGCATCACGTACTGAACGGCGCCAGCCACGGTGCGGTGAGCTTCCGTGACGCGATTGTTGCGGGGGTTGTAGTAGCTGTCGGCGTCGTTCAGCAGCTGTGTTATCAGCGGTTCGCGGAAATCGTCGCCCAGCAGCTTGGCGCCCAGCAGGCGCACCTCCAGGAAGTCCAGCAGCGCATGCACGCCGCGCTCCTTGGGGCTGTGGTCGTTGGCGTCGGCGGCGGAGCTGTTGATAAGCAGGTAGTCGCCGTCGCTGTCGCCCTCCATCGCCATCTCAAAGGTCTCCAGCGCTTCGCGGTAATCGATCAGCGCGATGGCGGGTCGCCAGTTCCAGCTGCTACCGGTGTTTTGTTCGGCCACAAAGGCCTCGACGGAGCCATGCTTCGTGGTCAGGTATTGGCGTTCATAGAGGTTGTGGCTGTCGGCACGCAGGAGATCGTACAGCGCGGCGATATTGTTGGGGCTGCGCAGCTGCATTTCCGGCAGCACCCGCTCCGGCGCGGCCTCGTTGTAAAAGCTGTCCTGGGGGCTGAAATAGGGATCGTAGAAGTTGAATACGCTGGGCGCGCGCAGCGGGCCCTGACCCAGCTGCTCGTCAATGCGCGAGAAGTAGTAGATGCCGTTCACCGGCACATTGCCGTTGTCGCTGTTCAGTTGCCAGCCGTTGATCGGCTGCACGTTGAAGGCGCGCAGGAAGGCGGTGTAGGCCAGCAGGTGCTCCTCGGCGCGGCCGAACGCCTGGGGCGTGGCATCGGTGCTGTGGCGGGCTTCCTCGTCCAGCAGGATGGCGCGCACCACCGCGCCCAGATCGCCGCGCTCGCCCTTGCCGTTGTCGGCGAATACCGCGGCAACGCGCCCGACGTAGGCGGGGCTGGGGTTGGAGCTCACCAGACGCTGGATCAGCTGGCGGCTGATAAAGGGGGCGGTGTTGGGGTGCTCAAACAGCATGTCCAGCGCCAGTGACAGGTCGGCGCCGCTCTGCAGGTTGGCGGGGATGGTCTTGCCCATGACTTCTTTTGCGCCGTACTCGTGGTACTCGGGATTGAATTCCATGAAGTGCACGTAGCTGCCGTTGCTGCGGCCGTAGCGCGTGTTGTAGCGCAGGTCCCAGCCGGTCATCACCTTGGCCAGTTCCTCGATGTCTTGCTGGTCGTAGGTGGGAATCAGCTCGCCGTCGGCGTCGCGCTGCGCTGTGCCGTCGGGGTTGAGCTGGTACAGACCGATGGTGAACAGCTGCATCAGTTCGCGGGCAAAGTTCTCGTCGGGCAGGGTGTTGCGGTCGGGGTTGGCCTTGTGATTGCCCTGGTGCGACAGGTACAGGCCCATGGCCGGGCTGCGCGCCACCTCGTCGATCAGCGTGCGGAAGTTGCCCAGCGCATTGCGGGCGAGAATGTCGTAGTAAAAAGCCAGCGCCTCGGCGCGGTCGCCCAGGGGAAATTCACGGGCGGAGGTCACCAGAATCTGGCTGAGTGCGTAGGCCACCCGCTGGCGCAGCTGGTCGCGACCGTGCAGGGCGTTTTCGAACCACACTCCCATCTGCAGCTCGTCGGTGAAGCGGCTGGCGCTGCCGTCGAAAAACGCCTGCTCGGGCTGGGGCGACACGTCTTCGGACAGTGTCGGGAACCAGTCGGCACCGGGCTCAACGGCGGTGGCCACCTGGATCAGGCGCTGCAGGTGGCTGCGGTGGCTGTCGTTGGCGGCGCTGTAGGCCGAGCTCATGCTCAACTGGCAGTCCAGCCAGGCAGCCGGGCCGTTGGCCATCACATAGTCGAGGTCGGCGCGGTTGGGGCCAAAGCTGGCCTGCTTGAGAAAGCGAAAGGCGCTCTGGTAGTCGGTGGGCTCGGCCGGGGGCTGGCAGATCACGGCCGTTACCCGGTCGGTGGAGCCGTCACCGCCGGCGCGGCAGGCCACCAGCACTGTGGTGGCGACACCGAGCAGGGTCAGTTTCAGGGCATGTTTGAACAGTGTGCGCGGAGATCCGCCGGTGTGCGCCGCCATGAGCCGCCTTCCCATTTATTATTGTGAACATCTGCTATTGTGAGCTTCTGCGGGTGGCGGGCCACGGCGCCGCCCCGGCGAAACACTATACCGGGGCCGGCCCGCAACCGCTGGACCGGGGGCCGGTTTCGTGAAGGCGGTCACGGCGGTGGTGGGGCTGGGGTGAGTGGCTGGGGCGAGAGGCCGGGGACTCCCGGCCACTTCAGGGCAGGGGCTCGCTCAGGATGCGGTGCTCGCAGGCTCGGACTCAACCAGCTGGAAGTTGATGCTGCGGCGCAGCTCGTCGATGCGGTCGAGCTTGACCGTCACCGGCTGGTCCAGCTGGTAGCAGCGCTGGTCATTGGACAGGCGCAGGAAGTTGGGATCAAAGCTGAGCTTGCCTTCGATGGTGCGAGCGTCGACAAAACCCTGGATGCCGCTGTCGTCCAGCTGCACGGTGAAACCGCCGCCGCTGACATGCAGGATATGGGCGCCGAAGTGCTGCTCCTGTTTGTCGGCCATGTACTGGCACTTGAGCCAGCGTTCAACCTGATTGCTGGCCTGGCGGGCGCGTATCACCTTGGCCTGCAGCGCTTCCAGAGTGTCGGCGTTGGGCACCGGCAGCGGCTCGCCCTGCAGCTTGGCGCGCAGGCAGCGGTGCACCAGGAAGTCGCCGTACTTGCGCAGCGGCGAGGTGAAGGTGGTGTAGCATTCAAAGCCCATGCCGTGATGGGGCAGCAGCTCGGCACTGGGCAGGCCGCGCTCCAGCATGCGGCTGACGATGCTGCGCAGTGGCAGCTCACTGTCACTGGCCTCGATGGCTTTCACCAGCGCGACATAGCCGGCCAGCTCGGTGAAGTTGGTTTCGGCCAACTCCGGCAGCGCTTCTGCCAGCACGGCCTTGACGTTGTCGACCCGATCCTCGCGGATACCGCTGTGGGTCATAAACAGCGCCGCTTCGTCCCTGAGCCAGTCGGCGGCGCAGCGGTTGGCGGCCACCATGCACTCCTCCACCAGCTTGTGGGCGTCGTTGCGCTCCACCCGCAAAATCTGCTCGATCTTGCGCTGCTCGTTGAGCATCAGACGGAATTCCGGCTTGTCGGCAATCACCAGATGCTGTTCGCGGCGGCGCGCCAGCAGTGCGCGGTGGGCCTGGAACAGCAGCTCCAGTGAAGCGTGGGGCAGCGAGCTGTCGCCACCCAGGTGGGCGGCCACTTCGCTGTAGCTGAGCTTGGCGCGGGAGCGGATTCGCGCCTGGCTGAAACGGTAGCTG
>JBFHRT010000327.1:0-3306 GCA_041591575.1 Spongiibacteraceae bacterium | reverse complement strand
GACAGCCGAATGTGACCGGGTTCTCGTTAGTTTTTTCGGCGTTGGCGCTAACTGTAATGGCGGACGGGGCGACGCAAAGCCAAACGCCAACGTCAGCGAAACCACAAAGATTGTGGGTGTGAGAGCGGGGTTGAGGAGCCCGGCCTTCACCAAAAAGCCCACTCAAACGATATGCACTGGAATGCACCTGGAGGATACAACCATGAATGCTCACATCAAACGCATCGGCAAAAAACTTCCGCTGGTAGCTGCACTGGCGCTGGCTGCAGGCGCCGCTCAGGGACAGGCCGTGTCCGTGGGAGGCTCACTCAATGCCGCGCTGTTCGGTTCGGTGGCCTCGTCCATCGGCGGACTGAACACCAGCCAGGCCATCGACGTTGGCTACAGCGGTGAGGCGACCGTCTCGGTACCGCAGGCCAGCGGCGACCCGCTGCAGGCAGTGATCAGCGAAATGACCAGCGCCCAGGGCGACACCAGCCTGCCCGGTCTGCCCGGCCTGGGTGGCATCGAAGCCACACTGAGCTCCACCGTGGAATCGGTCACCGAACTGGCTGCCAGCACCGGCCGCCCCGAGGCCCCCGAGCAGGAGATGCCCGAGGAAACTGAAGAAACCGACGAGGAAAACACCGAAGAGAACACCGAAGAAACCACCGACGAGGGTCAGCAAGAAATGGCCGACGGCGGCGAGGCACCCGAGTCGCCCGACTTCTCCGGCCATGTCCGCAACCAGGTGCAGAGCCTGACCGAAGCCAGCGCCAGCTACCAGCCGTCGCAGCCGTCTCAGCCTTCGATGCCGTCGACTCCGGATTTCTCCGGCACCATCAGCAACCAGCTGAGCAGCATCACCGAGGCCAGCGGCAGCGCGCAGCCGCAGCAGCCCTCCGAGCCCTCGGCGCCGTCGACTCCGGACTTCTCCGGCGACATCAGCAACCAGCTGAGCAGCGTGACCGAAGGCAGCGCCCACAGCGACGCTTCCGGCATCTCTGGCCAGATCAGCAACCAGATCGGCAGCCTGACCGAGGGCAGCGTTAACAGCGACGCCTCAGGCCTGTCGGGTCAGGTCAGCAATGAGCTGAGCAGCGTGACCGAGGGCAGCATCAACGCCCAGCCGTCTGCGCCTGCCACGCCGGAAACCCCGGACGCACCCGAGCAGCCCAATACCCCGGATGCACCGTCCGGCGGTGAAGTGGCCGCCGCGGTCCAGAACCGCACCAGCGGTGACGCCTACGCCCGGGTGGAGTAAGACAGCGTAGATCGCCAGGGGAGGGGCCGGCTGCCTGGCAGCCACAAGCGAGACCAGCCGGCCCGAAACAGTCATCAACGAGCACCGCGTGCGAAGTCAGGAGCGCACGTCACTGAGGGGGTGCAACGATATGCCCGCTGCTTGCAGCGGGCTTTTTTGTGCCTGCTTTTTTATCCGAAAAGCAGCCGTCGCCGGTGGCAGCGGGCCGAGCCGCGGGGCTTTCGGGTTGGCGGCTAATTCATGGTCTATCTTAGAAGAAGGCCCAAGACAGCCGCCGGGCGGACTGTCTCATTACAAATTTGTTGGCGCTCAGACGCCGGGGCCGATCGGGGAATAGCAATATACGAGGAGATACCATGGCGATCGATATGCCACCGGCGATGCCGCCGGAACTGCTGCCTGCAAATCAGGTACCCGCGCTGATCAGCGGTCTGCGCGATTCCGTCATTGTTCACGGTATGGGCGACTACCAGCTGCGGATTGTCGGCAACCGCTATCTGAGTGAGGACCAGGTTCGCCAGGTGCTGGCAGCCGCGCAAACGCCGTCGCAGGCCATACGCGGTCTCAGCAATGCCTACCACCGTTTTGGGCACCTTTTGGTGAAGCTTTACTATGTGGCGGAGGGCAACCGGGTGTCTGTCTATGTGGTGCAGACACGGCTTGCCGATATACGGGCGCCGCACTCCATCCTGGTGCACTTTAATGATGTCATCGGCGACAGCGACCTGGAGGTCGGCGAGTTTGACCGGCGCCGGGTGCTGGCTGATATGAAAAGCCGTCGCGCCGGTGTCGACTACGATATCAGCTACCAGGCCGGTGACGGGCTGTGGGATACGGTCATGGTCTTCCATGCCCAGCCGGTACCCGATTACGAACATAACGATATTTACCTGGATGTGGGGAATCAGGGCAACCGCTTCCTTGGCCGCTACTTTGGCGGCGCTGGCATGACCCACCGTTTTGGCAGTGGCACGGAGTTTTCCGTCAATTACGAGACTGCCATCATCGACTGGGGCGAGACTAATGGCGGCAAAAATTATGACGGTGCCCTGCTTAGGCTCAACCACCCCTCCAGGGCAGGGCTTTACGGCCTGGAAGCCTCCTATATCGAGTATCAGCGCGAAGTGGTTGTGGTTGAGCCCGGCGGCGGCTCGCCGCTGGATCCGCTTTCCTCGGAGCCCTGCCTGATTCCCGATCTGCAGTTTTGTTTGCCGCCGCTAGACGATCCACTGGCCATGCCGGGTTCAGTGATGCTGGTTGATATCGACGCAGAAGTGGCGACGCTGGCGCTTACCGGTGAGCAAGTGCTCTATAGTACCCCCGGGCGGCGGGTAACCTTTTCTCAGCGCCTGGAAGCGGTTACCACGGAAATTTCCACGGCGGCAGATGGGTTGGTGCTGGATGAACCGCACAGCAGTCTTGAATTGGGTTTGAAGTACCTGCGCAGCGCGCGCATGTTGGGGATTCCGGTGCGCGCCAATGTGCAGCTGTTTGCCGAGACCGGGCTCAGCAGTGATGGCGGAACTCTGGGGACAGTAGCCGACCCGGACATTGTTGCGCCGGGCAAGCGCACCGCCGAATACAATTTGCTGCGCCCGAAGCTGGGGGTGGAGTTCCAGTTTGGCGACCACGTCAAAATGGCGCTGGACGCCGCGGCGCAATTTTCCGACGGTGATCAATTGCCGCAGCAACAGCAGTATGTGCTTGGGGGCATCTCCTTGCTCAGCGCCTATCTGCCCGGTGTATTGGTTGGCGATTCCGGCGCCTATGGGCGGCTGGCTTTCAGCGTCACTGGCTGGGAGGTGGGCAGCGTGAAGATCATCCCATCGTTATTCGCCGAATATGCGCAGGCTTGGTACGAAGATGCCGGAGGCGTTTTCGATGATGTACGCTCGCTCAGTGATGCCGGCCTGCGGCTGAAATTGGAACTGGTCGACGCGGTGGATATGGAACTGGTGGCGGCAACGCCACTATCGGATGACAACCTGCCTGATCAATTTCTCGACGAGGCCGAAGCCGACTTCTTCTGGCGCCTGCGTCTGACTTTCTAGTGCCCGCCTTTT
>JBFHRT010000326.1:0-3310 GCA_041591575.1 Spongiibacteraceae bacterium | reverse complement strand
CTATCGTACAGAAGAAGAACAACTCGAGGTACTGAAAAAGTGGTGGCGTGACAACGGCCAGGCCACTGTCATCGGTATCGCGCTGGCACTGGCCCTGGTTTTTGGCTGGCAGGCCTGGGGCCGCCACCAGCAGCAGCGCCTGGAAGACGCCTCCATGCTCTACCAGAGCCTGCTGGAGGCCGATCGCGCCAGCGCCGCTGACGAGGCTCAGCTGGCCACCGCGCGGCACCTGGCCGAGCAACTGAAAAACGACTACAGCGGCCTGACCTACGGCGTGTTTGGCGGCCTTTACAAGGCCAAGTACGACGTCAATGGCGGCGACCTGGCCAGTGCCGAGACTGAACTGCGCTGGGTACTGCAGCAGGACCCGGAGGCGCAGCTGAAGTTGCAGGCCCAGGTGCGCCTGGCTCATGTATTGCTGGCGCAGAAGCGCTATGAAGACGCCCAACAGGTGCTCGCCGGTGGCGAAATGGGCGAGTACGCCGCCCTGATTGCTGAACTGCGCGGCGATATTCACCTCGCCAAGGGCGAGAAAACCGAGGCCCTGAGCGCCTACCAGCAGGCCCGTGCCGCGCTGGCGCAGCTGGAGAGTGCGGGCCGCAACGCGCTGCTGGACATGAAGATTCGTGACCTGGAAGGCGCCACTGCAACAGCGGACAAGGCTGGCGACAGCGCCGCCGCGACTGAAAGCAGCGCCGCTGAAAGCGCGCAACCGGCCGCGGCTGCGGAGGCCTCTGCAGAATGACATTCGTCCGTCGACTGCTGATTGCCGGCCTCGGCCTGTGGCTGGCCGCCTGCGCCTCTACGCCGGATGAACAGGCGCCGGCCGAGCTCACCGATTTCACCCAGGAGCGCGGGCTGCAGCGGCTGTGGTCGCGCAGCATCGGCAACGGTCAGGGCGGCAGTTTTAACCGGCTGGTGCCGGCGGTGGCCGATGACGTGCTCTACGCCGTGTCCGCCAATGGCCGCCTGCAGGCGCTGGACTACCGCAAGGGCAAGCTGCTGTGGCAGCGCAAGCTGGACGAGCCGGTCAGCGGTGGCGTCGGCACCGGCGAAGGCCGCCTGTTGCTGGGTACCGCTGAGGGCGATGTGCTGAGCCTGGATGCCGCCGATGGCAGCGAGCTGTGGCGCCAGCGCCTCAGCGGCGAAGTGCTGGCCGCACCGCAGACCGATGGTCAGCTGGTGGTGGCGCAGACATACGACGGCCACGTCGTCGCCCTCGATGCCGATAGTGGCGAGCTGCGCTGGTCCTACGCTGCCACCGTGCCGTTGCTGACCCTGCGCGGTACCAGTACACCCATGATTGTCGGTAACCTGGTGGTGGCCGGCCTGGCCAATGGCCGCGTGGTCGCCCTGGACCTGGAAACCGGCGCCTTGCGCTGGGAGCAGCGGGTGGCTATTCCCAAGGGCAGCACCGAAATCGAGCGCATTTCCGATGTCGACGGCAATCTATTGCTGGACAATGGCATCGTCTACGCGGTGGGTTATCAGGGCAAGGTGATGGCCATTGAGGCGCGCAGCGGCCGCCGGCTGTGGGAGCGTGACGCTTCGGCCTATGTCGGCCCGGCGGCAGGTTACAGCAATATCTATGTGGTGACGGCTGACGGCACCGTTAACGCCTACCAGGAAACCGGACAGGGTGTTACCTGGTCGCAGACCGTGCTGGCGCGCCGCCAGTTGACCCAGCCGGCTATTCTCAGCGGCAGCCTGGCGGTGGGCGATTTTGAGGGTTACCTGCACTTTCTGTCACAGGTAGACGGCCACCTGGTCGCGCGCGATCGCGCCGATGACGAGGGCCTGCGTGCGCCGATGCTGGTACACGACAATATCCTGTTTGTATACGGCAACAGCGGCAAGCTGGTGGCCTATCAATTTGATTCGTCCGCTACTGGGACGACCGGCAAAGTGTCCCGCCGCAAGGGGCCGCGGCGCTGAGGCCTGAGGTAAGTTGCCATGATTCCCGTTATTGCCCTGGTGGGGCGCCCCAATGTCGGTAAGTCGACACTGTTCAATCGCCTCACGCGTTCGCGCGAGGCGCTGGTCGCGAATTTTCCGGGGCTGACCCGCGACCGCAAATACGGCGAAGCCAAGCACGGCGAGCACCGTTATGTGGTGGTGGACACCGGCGGCATCACCGGCGAGGAGGAGGGCATCGACTCGGCCATGGCCAAGCAGTCGCTGCAGGCGGTGGAAGAGGCCGACGCGGTACTGTTCATGCTCGACGCCCGCGATGGCCTTACCGCACCCGATCGCATGCTGGCCTCGCACCTGCGCGAGAGTGGCAAGACCGTGTTTTATGTCGCCAACAAGATCGATGGCGTCAATCCCGATGTGGCGATGGCCGACTTTTACGAGCTCGGCGCCGAGACTATCTACCCGCTGACGGCCACCCACGGTCGTGGCGTACGCAGCCTGATGGATAGCGTTTTTGAAACGCTGCCAATGGCGGAGCCACAGCCGGAGGCGGAAGATGACGACGACAAGGGCGTGCGCATCGCCATAATCGGCCGCCCCAATGTTGGCAAGTCGACCCTGGTCAACCGCATGCTCGGTGAAGAGCGGGTAGTGGTCTACGACCAGCCCGGCACCACCCGAGACAGCATCTATATCCATTACGATCGCGACGGCGAGCCCTACACGCTGATCGATACCGCGGGTGTGCGCCGGCGCAAGAACGTGCGTGAGGCGGTGGAAAAATTCTCCATCATCAAAACCCTCAAGGCCATCGACGATGCCAACGTCACCATTCTGGTGATGGACGCCCACGAGGGCGTAGTCGAGCAGGACCTGCATCTGCTGGGCCACGCGGTGGAAGCCGGCCGCGGCCTGGTGATTGCCATCAACAAATGGGACGGCCTCGAAGCTGACGAAAAGCAGCGCATTCGCAGCGAGCTGGAGCGGCGCCTGCAGTTTATCGACTTTGCCGAAGTACACTTCATCTCGGCGCTGCACGGCACCGGTGTTGGCCACCTCTACGAATCCATCAACAGTGCCTACCACAGCGCCACCCAGAAGCTGCAGACCCATCGTCTGACCCAGATACTCGAGGGTGCGGTGTACGATCACGCGCCGCCGATGGTGCAGGGGCGGCGTATCAAGTTGCGCTATGCCCACGCCGGCGGCTCCAACCCGCCGATCATCGTGATTCACGGCAACCAGACCGACAAAGTGCCGACCAGCTACCAGCGCTACCTGCAGAAAGTGTTTGTGCGCGAGTTGGAGCTGATCGGCACTCCGGTGCGCATCGAATTTCGCAGCAGTGAAAACCCCTACGCCGGACGGAAAAATGTGCTCACCAAACGCCAGCAGG
>JBFHRT010000325.1:0-3314 GCA_041591575.1 Spongiibacteraceae bacterium | reverse complement strand
GTGGCGACCCCGCAACTGACAGGCGGCGGCATGTCACCGCGAACGCCTGCGAATGGATGGCGGTTGGTCAGCTAACGGCGAGGGCTGAGCTGCGACAGGCGAACAATGAGGGAGTGGCGATAGAAGGGGAAATAGCAAGCGCCCGCGACCAAGCTGCGGGCGCTATCGAACAGCGGGACTAGCCAGCGAGGGAAAAGCGACCGTCGGCGTCGATGCTCACGTTTTTACCCACGCACTCTTCGCGCTGGGCGAGTTCCATCAATTCAACATCTTCGCTGTAGACCACGGTACGGGCGCCGTTTTCCAGGTCGCACACGGCGACCGCGCGGCTGGGTTCGCCGCCACTGTAGAGCACGGTGTAGCCGGCGATGCGGGCATTGCCGGCTGCGGGCTCAACCAGGGTTTTGATGGGCAGGGCGGCGACCTGTTCGGTCAGATCGGCGTACTGGAAGCCGTCGGGATTGGGCTCGCTGGCATAGATGCCAAAGCCCTGCTTGGTGAGCATACCCGACACCGAGGTGACCAGGCCGCGCTTGCCGGGCTGCTCGCGCAGCAGTTCACCCATACGCGCGGTGGCCTGCAGCACGTAGTTGTTGAGTGGGCCGCCGCCGAAGGTCATGCCGCCGGTAACGGTGAGCGGGCGGTCCAGGGCGATGCCCAGTTCGCGGGCATAGATTTGCACCGCTGCCGGAAAGCAGCTGTACATGTCCAGCAGCTCGATGCTGTCGGCGCTGCTGCCGGCCAGCGCCAGCGCCCGCTGCCCGGCCAGTGCGGCACCGGGGCAGCTGGCCAGGTCGGGGCGCTGGCAGGTGTTGACCATGTGGTTGCACTCGGTGCTGGCCTGGGGGAACAGCCATTTGTCACGGGGAATACCCAGCGCTTCAGCTTTGGCGACCGAGCAGAAAATCAGGCTGGCGGCCTGATCCACATTCCACTGGCTGTTGTGGTATTTGCTGTAGGGGAAGGCCAGCATGGCGTTTTTGGGGCCGGGCTCGCGGATAGCCTCAAAACTCATGCCATTGCGATTCCAGGCGTGGGGGTTGGCGCTGGCCACTTCGGCAAAGCCGGCATAGAGGCTGGCGAGGCGATCGCGATGCTGCTCCACCCCCTCGCCCAGGGCTGCGCGCAGGGCGCTCTCCATGATGGCGTAGTAACCCACCGGCATGCCCAGGCCGGCGGCGGACTCCACCGGCGACCAGATCTCGGCCTCGGGCTGCAGCGTCATATCCGGCGTGGCGTCCTGAACGGTTTCGCTCGCCTCGCTACCGGCGATCTGCGCACGCAGGGCGCGGTATTTGGCTTCACCACCGGCAACGATGGCGACCTGCAGCTGGCCGTCGGCGATGCGGTTGCAGGCGTCGGCAATTAGGCTCTGCTGCAAGATGCCGATTTCCGCCAGCACCGTGGTGGCGGAGCCGGCACCGATGCTATCGGCAATCTGCCGCGCGGGATCGCTATAGCCCCAGATCCCTTTGGGCACGGCGATACGCTGTGCTTCGGCAAGTAGCGCCTCGCTGCCGGCGTCGCTGGCAGCGGCGCGGGTGGCGCGGATCATCAGATCAATGGCCTCGACGGCGACGCTGGGGTCGTCTTCGCGCTGCTGGGTGACACCGATACCGACCAGGATGGGAGTGTTGGGGGGAAGTTGTGCGGGCATGTTGGTCCTCCAAAGGTGCTAGTGAGTACCCGCCATGCCTATAGCCGGCAGGGGTGGAGCGTTTGCTTGGAAACCGTAGTTGCGTGCCACCTTTGCCGCCGCGACCAGCTCGCGGTTGTGCGGCTAAAGCCGCACCTACAAGACTGCCCAGAGCGATTAGCGGTGCGCGCGGCGCACCCTACGGTTGGCGCGGCACGCGCATCGAGGCGCGCCGCGCGGAAACGACCTAGAGCAGTTCGCCGGCGAGGAATTCCATGTTCGCCACGGTCTGGTCGAAGTTGTCGCTGTGGCCCATCATGATGGTGGTCACCGGCGACTTTTTCCAATCCTGCAGGCGCTCGCGGATGCGGTCCTTGGGACCAACCAGGCTGATCTCGTCCACCAGCGCATCGGGCACGGCATTGATGGCTTCCATTTGCTTGCCGTCGTACCACAGGTCCTGCACTTCCTGGGCGGCGTCGCCGAAGCCCATGCGCTCCATCAGGTTCTTGTGGAAGTTGTCTTTGCGCGCACCCATGCCGCCCAGGTACAGCGCCATGGTCATCTTGCCTGGCATCAGCGCTTCTTCCAGGTTGTCGTTGACGATGCAGTTAACCATGGCGTTGATTTCGAAGCCCTCGGGCTTGCCCGCCAGGCTCTCGTCAAAAATGTTCATGCGGTAGGGCGACACAAAGATCGGCAGCCAGCCATCAAATTTTTCCGCCGCCAGCGCGATGTTCTTGGGGCCTTCGGCGCCGAGGAATACCGGGATGTGCTTGCGCAGCGGGTGAGTGATGCTCTTCAGCGGTTTGCCCAGACCCAGGCTGTTGGGGCCGTGGTAAGGCAACTGGTACTGGTTGCCCTCGAATTCGACCGGCGCCTCGCGGGCGATGACCTGACGGAAGATATCGATCCACTCGCGGGTGCGCTCCAGCGGCTTTTTGAAGGGCTGGCCGTACCAACCTTCTACCACCTGCGGGCCGGAGACGCCGATGCCCAGGCTGAGGCGACCGTTGGAGATGTGGTCCAGGGTCAGTGCCGACATGGCGGCGCACACCGGGGTGCGCGCGGAGATCTGCATGACGCCGGTGCACAGACGGATGCGCTCGGTAGTGGCGGCAATGGCAGCCAGCGGAGTGAAACAGTCGGAGCCGTAGGCCTCGGCGGTGAATACCGAGTCAAAATTGAGCTGCTCGGCCTTCTGCGCCAGCTCGATAAAGCGGTCGGTGGGTTGCTTCTGCCAGTAGCCCAGGTGGAGTCCCAGTTTCATGCCTGTGTCCTCGGTCCGATAAAAAATGGATAACTCACGATTAAAACGTGTTGACCGATTATACGGACAGCCCGCGGGACGCAACCATGACCAAAGCGTTCAATGTGGCGGCGCAGACCTGACAATTACGGTCAACGCCCCCCGCCCTGCCGCCCGATACTCGGCTCCAGCTTGAGCCGCGGTCCTATTTCAGCAGCACCAGCGCCACCACCCGCGGCTCACCCTGCTGTTGCGACCACACCGCCAGCGCCATGGGGTCCGGCACGTCGGCCAGGGCCGCGGGCAGGTCCATCAGCGCGCCCTTTATGCTCTCGGTCAGCTGTGGCGCCGCGGTGAGGCTGGCAACGGTGTCGGCGGCCACGCCCAGCCCCTGCAGGCGCGGTGCGTCCACCAGAAACAGGTCAGTGG
>JBFHRT010000324.1:0-3324 GCA_041591575.1 Spongiibacteraceae bacterium | reverse complement strand
GCCCAGGAGATGAATGCCTGGCTGCACCACGGCGGCGGCATGGCGCTGTGGCGCGAGGCCTACGCTCCCTTCAACCTGGTGCCACTGGCCGCCGGCAATACCGGCGTACAGATGGCCGGCTGGTTCAATCGCGAGATCAACTCGGTGGCCGACCTCAAGGGCCTGAAGATGCGCATTCCCGGCGTCGGCGGCGAGGTGTTCAAGCGCGTCGGCGGCACTCCGGTGACCCTGCCCGGCGGCGAGCTCTACACCTCGCTGCAGACCGGGGTGATCGACGCCACCGAGTGGGTCGCACCCTACAACGACCTGGCGCTGGGCCTGCACGAAGTCGCCAAGTACTACTACTACCCGGGCTGGCACGAGCCCGGCTCGACGCTGGAGCTGACCGTCAACAAGCAGGCCTTCGAGTCGCTGCCGGCAGACCTGCAGGCCATCGTCGAGGTGGCGGCGCGCTACGCCAATCAGGACATGCTGGACGAGTACACCGCGCGCAATAACGCCGCCCTGATCGAGCTGAAGAAAAAGCCGGGGCTGGAGGTGCGCCAATTGCCCGACGACGTCATCCGCGAACTGCATGCCGCCTCCGACGCCTACCTCGAAGAAATGGTCGCCGGCGATCCCTTCGCGCAGAAGGTCTACCAGTCCTGGAAGGCCTTTGCCGACTCGGTGGCGGACTACCACCGCATCTCGGAGAAGGCCTATATCAATGCGCGGGATTTGTGAGGGTGCAGGACGGAAGACGCTGAACGGGAGACGGGAGACGCAAAGGCCCTGACTCAGAGCTCGAACGCCTGACGCTGAAGAGCAATAGCTCGGCATGCACTCCATGAAACATCCCGCGGACGAACGCAGGCGCAGCAAGTGCCGTGGCTCCAGCCCGCAATCCCAGGCAGGACACAGCCTCCGGGCTGCTTTTGCGTCTCCCGTCTCCCGTCAAGCGATTCCACCGCGGCAGCCGGGTACTATAATCATCTCTCTCAAGCACTGAGCTAACCAAGCACAAAGGAGTTTGCGTCACCATGATCCGCCACGTGGTACTGCTGCACTGGAAGGAAGCCCTCAGCGCCGAACAGCTGACCAAGGTCAACACCGCGATGGGCGAGCTGCCCAAGCGGGTGCCGGGCATCAAGGCGATCAACTACGGGGCAGACCTGGAGGTGTTTCCCGGCAACGCCAACTACGTGCTGATGATTGATTTCGACAATGAGGCCGACCTCAAGGGCTATGTCGACCACCCCGCCCACCAGGAGCTGCTGGCCGAGGTCACCGGCCCGCTGCTGGACTCCTGGGCCACCGCCCAGTTTCAGCTCTAGACGCGAGACGCGAGACGCGAAGAATGGTGGTGCGGCTTTAGCCGCACAAGCAGCGCCCGACCATTACCGCGTCATTGCGAGGAGCGTTTTTTGCGACGCGGCAATCTCCGCGACGCCCCGCCATTTCAAAATAGATTGCCGCGCCAGCAGATCACCGATTCGCCGGCTCGCCATTACCAACGGCTCAAGCCGCCTGCCGCGACTGCGCCACCAACTGCTCGCTCACCGCCCACAGTTTGCGCGCGGCGATGTCATCGCGCCCCCAGGGTTTGGGATTGATGGCCTTGCAGTTGGCGAAGTAGTCGCCGCTGACACCTTCCACCGCGTCGCTGGTGGCCAGATAGATGGAGGTGGCTGCACCCTTCTCCGGGCTGCGGAAGAAGGGCCCCAACAGCTTGCTCGTCAGCTTGCCCAGCAGACCATTCTGGGTGCCGAGGCCGGTGCGAACCGCCCCCGGGTGCAGGCAGTTGGCGGTGACGCCGGTGCCGGCCAGGCGCCGCGCCAGTTCGCGGGTCCAGAGGATGTTGCACAGCTTGGAGTGACCGTAAACGGTGAAGGTCTTGTAGTCCTTGGCAAAGCCCAGGTCGTTGAAGTTCACGCCTTTGCAGAAAGCGTGGGCTCCCGAGGCAACGCTGACGATGCGCGCCGGCGCACTGGCCTTTAGCCGATCCAGCAGCAGCTCGGTGAGCAGGAAGTAGGCAAGGTGATTGACGGCAAAGGTCTCCTCGATGCCGTCCACCGTCAGCCGGCGCTCCATATTAACCACGCCGGCGTTGTTAATCAGCAGGTGCAGCGGTTTGCCGGTGGCGAGAAAGGCCTGGGCCACCGCGCGCAGCTCAGCCTGGCTGGCGAGATCACCCACCAGTAGCTGCAAACGGTCATTGCCGGTTTCGCGCTTGAGTTCATCCAGCAGCACCTCGCCCTTGGCGGCGTTGCGGCAGACGACAAACAGCTCGGCGCCGGCCGCGGCCACGGCGCGGGCGGTGGCGCGGCCGATACCACTGGTGGCACCGGTGATCAGGCAGACTTTGCCTTTCAGTTCCATGTATCCCTCCGGTTGTACTGTTATCTATTGTTGTGACCGGCCGGAAAAAACGCGCCTCAGCTGTCGCCGTCGTCCGGCACCACCCGGGTGCGACCGTTCTCGTCGATGGCCACAAACACGAATTCGCCCTCGGTGACCTTCACCGGCTGGTGATGCGGGTTGACCCAGACCTCGACATTGACACGGATGGAGCTGCGCCCCACCTCCATCACCTGGGTGTAGCAGCTCACGGTGGAGCCTACCTGTACCGGGGTGAGGAAGGCCATGCCATCCACCGCCACCGTGGCCACGCGGCCGTGGGCGCGGCGCGCGGCGGTGATGGCGCCGGCCAGGTCCATCTGCGACATCAGCCAGCCGCCGAAGATATCGCCGCTGGCGTTGGTGTCGGCGGGCATGGCCACGGTCTGCAGTGACAGTTCGCCGCGGGGTTTCGGCGTATCGTCCAATTTGCGCATGAAAAATCCTCGAAATTCAGCTTCGACTAGTTAAGAGACCGCGACCAGCGATGTCAATGGCGGCTTTCCACAAAAACTGCGCCGGCAATCGCACTTAAAGGCCGTTGCGCAACAGCGACGGCAGCCAGGTGGCCAGCCCCGGCCACAGCGCCAGCGCCGCCAGCAGCAGCAACTGCAGCGCGATAAAGGGCGCCACCCCGCGATAGATGTCGGCGGTGGCCACCGATGCCGGCGCCACCCCGCGCAGGTAGAACAGGGCAAAGCCGAAGGGCGGGGTCAGGAAGGAGGTCTGCAGATTGATGGCGATCATGATCCCCAGCCAGATCGGGTCCAACCCCATGGCCAGCAGGATGGGGCCGACAATGGGCACCACCACAAAGGTGATCTCGATGAAATCGAGGATAAAGCCCAGCAGGAAGATCACCAGCATCACCACCGCGGTGGCGGTAACCACGCCGCCACCCAGGTTGTGGAACAGCGACTGGATCAGCTCGTCGCCGCCAAAACCGCG
>JBFHRT010000323.1:0-3338 GCA_041591575.1 Spongiibacteraceae bacterium | reverse complement strand
GGCGATTACGCCAATGTCGGTGGCGTCAACGTCGGCAGCGAATACATCGGCAAGCATCCGGTGCTCAGCCCCTGGCGCGACACCAATATCGCCCTGCGCGGCCCCGCCGTACAGGCCATTCAACTGGCCTTTATCGAGGACTGGTACTGGGCCACCGAGCGCCTGCCGGAACTGAGCTGGGAACCCAGGCCCGCCATCACCGGCCATGTCGAAACCCTGGTGTTGCCCAGCGGCCCGGCGGATGCGCTGGAGAGTTGCGCGCTGTATTTTCTCGAACTGATCCACCGCGCCCGGCACCGGCTGTGGATTGTCAGCCCCTATTTCGTGCCCGATGCCGCGGTGGTGTCGGCGCTGCAGCTGGCGGCGCTGCGCGGCGTAGATGTGCGCATCCTGCTGCCGGAACTGGCCGACAAGGCACTGATCAAGCTGTCGTCCTACACCTATATCCGCGAGACCATTTTCTGCGGGGTCAAATTCTATCGCTACCAGCAGGGCTTTCTGCACCAGAAAGTGCTGCTGATGGACGACGACTACGCCTCGGTGGGCACCGCCAACCTGGACAACCGCTCCTTCCGCCTCAACTTCGAGATCTCCATCCTCAACCGCAGCCGCGAGTTTGCCAGCGAAGTGGCAACGATGCTGGAAGCCGACTTCGAGCGCAGTCGCCAGCTGCGTTTCAGCGAGGTGAAAAACTGGTCGCTGGCGCGCAAGCTGATCAGCCGCTGCGCTTATTTGCTGGCGCCGATTCAGTAAGGCCTGGGTCGGACGTCTGAAGTCTGAGGTCGGACGCTTAAAGGCAAAAGCCAATTCGCTAACCTCACTACCAACCTGAAGGAGATCGCCGCGTCGCGAAAAGCGCTCCTCGCGATGACGGAGTGTTCTTGATGCCGGATAGTTCTCCCGTCATTGCGAGGAGCCGGGCCGCGTTTTGTGCGGCCCTGCGACGCGGCAATCTCAACCAACGTGGCAGGGAGTCGGGTCAGAACACCACAACGGTCGCCCAGCGTTACAGCTCTGTAACAAACTCCGCGCGGCGCCATCGCTACAATGCCGCGCATTAATCGTAGGAGACACGCCATGCGCGCAGCAGTTCTGGATCAGGCCGGTCAGGCCATCACCGTTCGAGACGACGTCGACATCATCGACCCGCGCCCGGGCGAGGTGCGGGTGCGGGTGCACTACTGCGGGCTGTGCCACTCCGACTACGGTTTTGTCGACGGCAGCACGCCGGCGCCCGGGCCGGTGGTGCTGGGTCACGAGGCCTCCGGGGTGGTGGACGCGGTCGGCGCCGGCGTCACTCACCTGGCGGTGGGCGACAAGGTGGTGCTGACCCCGGCGCCGCCCTGCGGCAAGTGCTATTACTGCGTGCGCGGCGAGCACAGCCTGTGCGTGGACGCCATCGGCATCATGACCGGCACCCTGCCCGACGGCAGCACCGGCCTGTCTCATGGCGACACCACCCTGTACCGCGGCTGCGGTGTTGGCGGCCTCGCCGAATACGCCATCACCACCGCTGCCGGCGCCATCAAGATCGACGACGACGTGCCGCTGGAAATCGCCTGCGTGATCGGCTGCGCCATGCAGACCGGCGTCGGCGCCGTGCTCAACACCGCCCGCGTCGAGGAAGGTGCCACGGTGCTGGTACTGGGCCTGGGCGGCGTTGGTCTGGCCACCGTGCAGGGCGCGCGCCTGGCCGGAGCCACCACCATCATCGCCTCCGATCCGGTGGCCGAGCGCCGCGAGGCAGCGCTGGAGTTTGGCGCCACCCACGCCATCGACCCCACCACTGACGACCTGCCGGCGCTGTGCCAGCAGCTCACCGGCGGCATCGGCCTGGACTACGCGTTCGAGACCGCCGGCCGCGCCGCGCTGGTGGAGCAGGGCCTGCAGCTGACCCGCTCCGGCGGCACCACCGTCTGTGTCGGCGCGCCGCCGCTGGAGGAGTCCATCACCATCCCCCACGCGGTAATCTTCGCCGCCACCGAGAAAAAACTCTGCGGCTGCATGCTGGGCTCCTGCAACTCGCTGCACGACGTGCCGCGCATGATCCGCCTGTGGAAACAGGGACGACTGAACCTGGAGGGCATGGTCACCAGCCGCCGCCCCCTGGCGGAGATCAACGAGGGTTTTGACGACCTGGCCAACAGTCGTGGCATTCGCACGGTGATTGAGATTGGCTAAGGGCGGGTCGGAGGTCTGAAGTCGGACGTCTGACGCTTAACAGCGGTGCGCACGGCGCACCCTACCGGCCCGCGCCCGCACGCTTCGCGGCGGGCACCGCTGTTACGTTTGGGTTTTGCGTCCGACTTCCGACCTGTTTTTTTGCGTCTCCCGTCTCCCGTCTTGCGTCTAGCATTTAATTAAGCCCCCCTTAACCCCCCGGTAATGTCCGCCCCAGGGCGCTGTGCTATAAACGGCGCTATCTTCAGGGAAGTTGACGGGGCTCACCGTGATCCATTTTTTCAAGCACGTGATAGCGCCGGCGTTGATTCTGCTCGCCGCCGGCGCCGCGGCCTACACCCTCTACCTGCAGCGGCCACAACCGGAAACTGCGGTCATTGAGTACCCGCCGCTGCTGGTGGATGTCGCCGAGGTGGATAAACAGGATATCCGCATCACGGTGCCCTCCCAGGGCACCGTGTCACCCCGCACCCAGACCACACTGATTGCCGAAGTCTCCGGCGCCATCGTGTCGGTGTCAGAGCAGTTTGAGGCCGGCGGCTTCTTCAATGCCGGCGACATGTTGCTGCAGATCGACGACCGCAATTACCGCGCTGCCGTCAAACGCGCCGAGGCCGCGGTGGCCAGTGCCCGCAGCGCGCTGGCACTGGAGCGCGGCCGCGCCCGGGTCGCCTACCGCGACTGGCAGAAACACGCCAGCCAGCACAAGCGCGACCCCGAGGCCGATGCCCTGGCCCAGCGCCGACCACAGCTGGACGAAGCCCAGGCACAGCTCGATTCCGCCCTGGCCGACCTCGCCCGCGCCCGCGACGACCTCGAGCGCACCACCATCCGCGCGCCCTACGACGGCATGCTGCGCGAGGCCAAGGTCGACATCGGCCAGTACGTCGCCGCCGGCAGCGTACTCGGCAGCGCCTTCGCGGTGGACGCGGTGGAAGTGCGCCTGCCCATCCCCGACGACCGCCTCAGCTATCTGTCGCTGCCCGCCCCCGGCAGCAGCGGCTCGTCGCCGGTGCAGCTGAGTGCGCAGATGGGCAGCGAGCGCTATCAGTGGTCGGCGCAACTGGTGCGCAGCGAGGGCGTGCTGGACGAGCGCAGCCGGGTATTGTTTGTGGTCGCCCGGGTCGATGATCCCTACGGCCGCAAACAGCCGCAGG
>JBFHRT010000322.1:0-3356 GCA_041591575.1 Spongiibacteraceae bacterium | reverse complement strand
TGATCGGTCTGGAAGACGGCGCCAGGGGCTACACCCTGGCCTATCTGGGGCGGCACCGCGAGGCCTGCGCCGAGTACGGCATCAGTCCGGATCTGGCCGCTTACCAGCGCGGTCACGCCGAGGGCATGAAGCAGTACTGCGTGCCCTCGGTGGGTTTTCGCGCCGGTCGCCAGGGCCACAGTTACTCCGGGCAGTGCCCGCCGGCGCTGGAGCCGACGTTCCTGGCCGCCTACCGCGAGGGGCAAGACATCCGCTCGGTAGACCTGCAGGTGCGCCAGTTGTCGGGTGCGCTCAATGCCGACCACAAGGCACTGGATGAGCTGCACGCCGACATGGACGCCGCCGAGCACGCGCTGGTGGACCCGGAGACCCCCGCAGAGCAGCGGGTGCAGCTGCTGATCGACATCAAGCAGATGCACGACGCCATTGGCGCGCTGGAAGCGGGGCTGGCGGGGCGCGAGGAGCAGCTGGCCGAGCGCGAGGCCTATCGCGATTACCTGCTGAACGAAGCCCAGTACTACCACTGATCGGTACCGCCGGCTGCGCTCTTGGCGGCGGCGCCGCGTATTTGCTACGGTAGGGGCGCCTGCATTGAAGGCGCCACACAATAACAACAAGAAGCCGCTGCATGGATACGATTGATCTCGAAACCCTCACCCCCGAGCAGTTGCTGCGGCGCCGCGCTGCCCGCTGGCTGCGTGCCAACGGTTGCACAGCAGTGGCGGAGCGTGGCCTGCCGGCGGGCGACGGCTATGTCGACCTGATGGGCTGGCGCGACGGCCGCTCGGTGCTGCTGCGCTGCTTCAGCGAGAGCCGGGCCCTGGCAAGCTGCTTTACGGTGGCCAGTTCCCCCAATGTGGGCAACTGGCGCTTTTGCCTGACGCCGCCGGAGCTGGTGGAGGCCGAGCAGCTGCCGCCGGGCTGGGGGTTGCTGTGGGCGCATCCGCGGCGCATTGAAAGTGTGGCCGGGGTGCCGGCCAGCGCCGCGCTGTGGCAGCAGGGACCCTTCGTTGCCGACAAGGACGCGGAACTGGAGCTGTTCACGGCGGCGCTGGGGCGCGACGGCCTGCTCGCTCAGCTCATGCGTCGCGGCAGCTGAGATTTCACCGCCCCCTACCCGTGGTTTAGCCGCAGCTAGAACTCCTATATTCTCTCTAACAGCCCCAATTTTTGCCGAGCGATCATGAACGGTCTGGACGAGGTCATCAAACACAGCAGCAAGCTGCCGAGCCTGCCGGCAGTGGCGCTGCACGTGGTGGAACTGGCCAATCGTCCGGAGGTGCACCTGCGCGATGTTGCCAAGGTGGTGGCGATGGACCCGGCGCTGGCGGGCAAGCTGCTGCGCTTCGCCAACTCGCCGGCCTACTCCGCGCCGCAGCAGGTGGAGAGCCTCAATCGTGCCATCGTGCTGATGGGCATGACCGCCACCCTCAACGTGGCGCTGTCGTTTACCCTGGTGTCGTCCATGCGCCTGCAGCAGGGCAATGGCCTGGATTACCAGTTGTTCTGGCGCCGATCCCTGGCCGCCGCCGCCTGCGCGCGGGTGTTTGGTGAGGCGGTGAAGGAGCCCGCGCTGGAGGAGCTGTTTCTGGCGGGCTTGCTGCAGGACATCGGCATGCTCGCCATCGACCGGGTCGACGCGGAATTCTACGGCGGGCTGGGCGAGGCCCAGCGCGACCACGTCGAGCTGCAGGCCTACGAAAAGGCGTTGATGGACAAGGATCACAGCTACCTGGGGGTGTGGCTGCTGCGCAAGTGGGGGCTGCACGAGCGCACCATCGCCGCGGTGCAGCACAGTCATGCGGTGGCGCCGGTGCGCGATGCCGGCAAGCATGCGGGCTTTGTTCACTGCGTAATGCTGTCCAACCAGCTGGCGGAGTTGTTCGTCAATGAGGACGCCAGTAGCGACTACCCGCGGATGGTCAGGCTCGCCAAGATGCTGCTGGATATCGACGAGCGCAAGCTGGGCAAGGTGCTGGAGCGAGCCCGGCAGTTGATTGGCCAGTTCGAAAAACTGTTCGAGCTGGGTTTTGACGGCGACAGCGTGATCGATATTCTCGCCAGCGCCAACGAGGCACTGATGCTGCGCAATGTCGACATGGCGCAGCAACTGGAAGCCCTGAAGGGCAGCCGGCCACCGGCCGCTGCCGACAGCGAGGCCGCCAGCCCAGCGGCGGCGCCCAGCAAGGCCGACAAGTGGCGCGACCCGCTCACCGGCGTGTCTAACGAGGCCTTCTTGCAGCACCACCTGCAGCAAACTTTTACCCGCGCCACCAGTGCCAAGAAGGCCTTCAGTTTGGCGCTGCTGGACCTGGACAATTTCACGGCCGTTAATGAGCGCTGCGGCCGCGACGCCGGCGACCTGATTCTCAAAGCGGTGGCGCGGCAGTTGAAGGAGAGCGTGCGCACCGGCGATGTGGTGGTGCGCCAGCGCGGCGGCAGCTTCGCGCTGCTGCTGCCCGGGCTGGATGCCGAGGCGGCAACGGCCAGCTGCGAAGCCATTGTCGAGCGCCTGCGTGACAAGGCCTATCCGCTCAAGGGCGGCGAGCGGCTAAAGGTCACTGCCTCCATGGGTCTGGCCACCCACAGCCCCACCGCGCCCTTTGCCGCGGCGGCGGATCTGCCGCAGGCGGCGGCGCTGGCGCTGGCACAGGCCAAGCTGGCCGGGCGCGATCGCCTGCAGGTCTATCGTCGCTGAGCGGAGCGCCGACTTTATTTGGGGCGCTAGCGTGGCAATGGCCGTAGTTTGGCAGAAAGCTCTGGATTAGACCCGCAAGAAGCGGTGCGCACAGCGCACCCTACGCCGACATTGTGTAGACGTAAGTCCGCATAAGCTTGCGGGCCACACTGACGCTAAAAAGCGCTGATTGATTACCTTCGGGCGCCTTGGCAAACAGGCGTCCAAATCAAAGATTTGTCCGGCCTACAATCGGGATCGGCGCCGCAATCGATAACATAACAATCAAAGGGGGGCGCCTTAAGTTGATGGCATTGCAACGCACCCTACGCCGTCATTGCGAGGCGCCGCAGGCGACGCGGCAATCTCATGCCGGCTGGCCGAGAACCCGGTGGTGAGTGCTCAGCGCAGCGACAGGCTAATCATTAAATGCTGCGCCGATAGATCTTCTCGCCGCTGTCCTGCTGGAACGAGTAGGTACTGGACGAGACCATCGATACACTCTTCCAGAGATTCGGCGGTTGGGGAGGCTTGACGCTCTTTCCGTACATGCTGCTGCTCAGCAAACCGCTCACCGCCAGGATCTGGTCGCGAATCTCTTCGGAATCGAGACGGAAGCGGGAGCCGCGGGCCAGCAAACGATTTTCGGGGTCTGCCCGAAACGCCTCGGCGGGCGCCC
>JBFHRT010000321.1:0-3360 GCA_041591575.1 Spongiibacteraceae bacterium | reverse complement strand
CTGTTCGAAACGCTAATGCTGCGCGACGGTCGCGTGCACTGGCTGGAAGAACACCTTGCGCGTCTGGTTCGCGACGGTCAGCGACTGGGTCTGGATGTGCCTGAACGCCAGTTGCGCGACGATATCCAGTGCCTGCTTGGCGTTGCCGGTGCTGGCCGCCAGGTGCTGAAGCTGATGCTGTGGCGCCGCAGCGGCGGTCGCGGCTACGCGCCGGCATCGCGACAGTGCGAGCGCCTGGTTGCCTTGTCGCCGGCGTTTGCCGACGACGGTAGTCGCTGGCAGCAGGGGGTGCAGGTGCAGCTGTGCCGCCAACGGTTGTCGCGCAATCCTGCGCTGGCCGGCATCAAGCATCTCAATCGTCTGGAGCAGGTACTGGCCAGTGCCGAGCTCACCGCTGCCGACGAAGGCCTGATGATGGACGACAGCGGCCGGCTGATTGAAGGCACCAAGACCAATCTCTTTCTGGTTCGAGACGGCGAGCTGCTGACACCGGCGCTGACCCAGTGTGGCGTTGCCGGCATCGTGCGGGCAAAAGTGTTAGCCCATGCGCAGGCAGCGGCGGGGCGCCGGGTTACAATAAAGCCCTTATCGTTGAATGATCTCTACGCAGCGCAGGAAGTGTTCTTGACCAACAGTCTTATTGGCATTTGGCCAGTTGTCGCCATCGGTTGCCATCGCAAACCCATCGGCCCGGTTACCCGTGAGTTGCAGCAGGCGTTTGAGGCCTATTGGCATGGCTGATGGTTTCGATTCGGCTAGCTGCACGGGTTGTCGTTATGCGTAAGTGGTTAACTCGTGCACTGGTATTGTCGTTGCTGCTAGCGGCGGCGCTGGCTGCTGGCCGCTTCTATCTCGACTGGCAGATGAAGCAGCCACTGGCACTGCCACAAGAGGGGCTGGATTACGAACTGAGTCAGGGTACCAGCTTTATTGCCATGACCAATGACCTCGCGCGCCGTGGCGTATTGGCGCAGCCGCGGCTGTTACAGTTGCATGCGCGGCTGCGCGGTGACGCCGCACAGATCAAGGCCGGGGAATATCGTCTGCAGCCCGGCATGACCCCGGATCAGCTGCTGGCGATGATGCGCCAGGGGCGGGTACTTCGCTACCGCGTGACCCTGCCCGAGGGCTGGACCATTCGCCAGGCCATCGAGCACCTGCGCCAGCAGCCGAAGCTGCGCAGTGAGTTGCAGTTGGGGCAGCCGCTGTGGCCGCAGCTGGGCGTGGATGATCCGCTGGCGGATCACCCCGAGGGGCAGTTCTTCCCTGACACCTATGACTACGTGCGTGGCGACAGCGATGCGGACATTCTGCGTCGCGCTCATCGCCGCCTGAAAAACATTCTGCAGCAGGAGTGGGCGCAGAGAGCGCCGGGGTTGCCGCTGGGCAGTCCCTACCAGGCGCTGATTCTCGCCTCCATTGTCGAGCGAGAAACCGGCGTGCCAACAGAGCGAGAAGCCATTGCCGGTGTCTTTGTGCGCAGACTGCTGCGCAATATGCGTTTGCAAACTGACCCGACGGTCATTTATGGTCTCGGCGACGCCTACCAGCAGAATCTGACGACGCGCCACCTGCGCGATGCTGGCAACCGTTACAATACCTACCGCCACGCCGGCCTGCCGCCGACACCGATTGCTTTGCCGGGCCGCGAGGCGATTCACGCGGCACTGCATCCGGCGCCGGGAGAGGCGCTGTATTTTGTCGCCAAGGGCGATGGCAGCCACTATTTCTCGGCGACGCTGGCTGAGCACCAGCGCGCCGTGCGCCAATACCAGATCTACGGGCGCCGCAGTGATTACCGTTCGGCGCCGCCCAGCTCAGACAAATACAGCAATAACGACAGCGAGGATTGAGCGCAGCATGTCAGGTCGCGGTCTGTTTATTACCGTCGAGGGCACCGAGGGTGTCGGCAAGTCCACCAATATGGGGTTTATCGCCGAACTGCTGGACCAGCGCGGCATCGACTACGTGCTCACCCGCGAGCCCGGCGGCACCCCGCTGGCCGAGGATGTGCGCCAGCTGCTGCTGCAGCCTCGCGATGAGCCGGTCGCGGAGATGACCGAGCTGTTGTTGGTGTTTGCGGCGCGCGCCCAACATCTGCACAGCCTGATTCAGCCGGCCCTGGACAAGGGGCAGTGGGTGTTATGCGATCGCTTTACCGATGCGACCTTTGCCTATCAGGGCGCGGGGCGGGGGCTGTCGATTGCCACAATCGAAAAGCTGCAGGATATGGTGCAGGGCGCGCTGCGTCCCGACTGCACCGTGCTGCTGGATGCGCCGGTGGCGGTGGGCATGCAGCGTGCCAACCAGCGCTCGGCGCCAGATCGCTTCGAGTCGGAAAAAGAAGCATTTTTTGAACGGGTGCGTCAGTCCTACCTGGCCCAGGCCGCGGCGGCGCCACAACGCTACCGCGTAGTCGATGCCGCCGCCGACCTCACTCAGGTGCAGTCGCAGATTCGCGAGCTGCTCGAGCCTTTGCTGAATGAGCGGGGTGCCGGCCGTGGCTGAGTCCCGTCTGCCGCAGATCTACCCCTGGCAGATGGAATCGTGGCAGCAGCTGCGAGCCCAGGATGAGGCCGGCCGGCTGCCGCACGCCATGCTGTTCAGCGGCCCCCAGGGCATTGGCAAGGAACGCTTTGCGCGCGCGCTGGCTGCTGCGCTGTTGTGTGCCCAGCCGGCGGCGGCCGGTGCCTGCGGCCACTGTGAGGGCTGCACGCTGCTGCTCGCCGGCTCCCACCCGGATCTGCGCGAACTGAGCCCGGCCGAGGGCAAGCGCCAGATTCAGGTGGATCAGGTGCGCGCACTGATCGAATTCTGTGCCCAGACCGCCTACCGCGATGGCGGCCGCAAGGTGGTGGTCATCACTCCCGCCGAGGCGATGAACATCAATACCGCCAATGCTCTGCTGAAAACCCTGGAGGAGCCCGCGGGCGATACTGTGCTGCTGTTGGTCAGCCATGCCCCCAGCCTGCTGTTGCCCACCGTGCGCTCGCGCTGTCGTTCACTGCCCTTTGCACTGCCGCCGCAGGAGCAGGCGCTGTCCTGGCTGTCGGCGCTACTGCCCGACGTGCAAGTGCCGGCGCTGTTGGGCGAGGCTGGCGGGCGCCCGCTGGCGGCGCTGGCGCTCTACGAGTCAGAAGGGCTGCAGGCGCGGGCCGACTGCGACCAGCTGCTGGGCGAGATTGCCGCCGGCAAGCTGTCAGCGCTGGCGGGGGCAGAGCGCCTGCTGGAGCAGGACATCGAATTTGTCATGGACTGGCTGACCCTGCGCCTTAACGCGCTAGGGCGGTTGCGGCTGGCGGCCAGCGACGAGGCGTTGCCGGCGCCCTGGCCGCAGTGGTCGAACGTGCCGGCACAGCG
>JBFHRT010000320.1:0-3380 GCA_041591575.1 Spongiibacteraceae bacterium | reverse complement strand
CGCATTCCACGTGCAGGGTCGCCACTTCGCGGTAGTTGCGCTGGAAGATGGCGAGTAGGTTGCGCGCCAGATAGTACTGGTCGAAGTCGCTGAGGCTGCCGATGATGGCGCAGTCGATGGCGATGTACTGCGGCCGCTGCGGGGAGTGGCGGGCGACGAAGATATTGCCGGGGTGCATGTCGGCGTGAAAGAAGCTGTCGCGGAACACCTGGGTGAAGAAGATTTCCACGCCGCGCTCGGCCAGCGCCTTCATGTCGGTGTTCTGGGCCTGCAGTGCGGCGATGTCGGTGACCGGGATGCCGTCGATGCGCTCCATCACCAGCACATTGCGGCGGGTGTAGTCCCAGAACACTTCGGGCACGTAGAGCAGGTCGGAGTCGTTGAAATTGCGCCGCAGCTGCGAGGTGTTGGCGCCCTCGCGCTGCAGGTCCAGCTCGTCGAACACGGTGTGTTTGTATTCTTCCACCACCTCCAGCGGTCGCAGCCGGCGGCCGTCGGGCAGGTAGCGCTGTACCAGGTAGGCGAGGGTGAACAGCAGGCGGATGTCCTGCTGGATGATGCGCTCGATGCCGGGGCGGATGACCTTGACCACCACCTCGCGACCGTCGTGCAGGGTGGCGGCGTGCACCTGGGCCACCGAGGCCGAGGCCAGCGGTTCGCTACTGAAGCTGGCGAACAGCTCGCCGGTGGACTTGCGCAGCGCCTCTTCGATAATGGCGGTGGCGCGTTCGCCGCCAAAGGGCGGCACCTGGTCCTGCAGCTTGGCCAGTTCGTCGGCGATGTCGGGTGGGATCAGGTCGCGGCGGGTGGACAGCAGCTGGCCAAACTTGACGAAGATCGGTCCCAGCGCCTCCAGCGCCAGCCGCAGGCGTTCGCCGCGGTTGAGCCGCGGTGCCGGCAGCAGGCGCCAGGGGCCCAGCCGCAGCAGCAGCGCCGCCCACCAGGGCAGCAGTGAGTGATCGATCAGGGTGTCGAGGCGGTAGCGCGCACTGATCAGCGCGATGGTCAGCAGGCGTCGCAGGCCGATCACACGTCGTCTCCGCTGTCGCCCTTGTTCTGCTCTTGCTGGGACTGCTCTTTCAGTCGTTGGGCCAGGCGCTGTACCCGCGCCTCCAGGCGCTCGCCGCGGGTGGCCAGCTGCTCCACGTCGCGGTAGAAGTCTTCGGCCTCCAGCGGGTGGGGCACCAGCTCGCTTTCCTCGACGATAAATTCGCCCAGCTGGCGGCGGAACTGGCTCAGTGCCTGCAGCGCAAAGCGCTGGCCGGCGCGCAGGCCGCGGCCGATCTGGTGGGCGGCGACGTCGCCGAACAGTTGCGCAAGCGGTTGCTCCCAGTCGATGTCCAGGCCGGCGAGCATGTCGCGCAGCTCCAGCAGCGGTCCGGTGTCGCCACTGACCTGCACGTCGCCATTGATCAGCGCGGCGGCGGGGTCGTCGGCGAGGGCGATTTTGCTGAACTCGGCCAGGCTGCCGCTGAGGGCGGTGGTGGTGTCGGCGTCGCCGCGGCTGCCCAGCTCCAGGTAGTCGCCGTCGATGCGAACTATGGCGCTGAGCGTCGGGCTGGTGCAGTCAAGCCGGAAGCTGTGGCCATCGAGTTCGCGCAGTCGCGCGCGGGTGCCGGGGTCCAGCGCCAGCGCGCGGTTGATCAGGCCCTCCAGCGCCGACAGCGCCGCGGTGTGCAGGGCGGGCGGTCTCACGGCTTGATACCGCGGTGAACGGCGACCACACCGACGGTCATGTTGTAGTACTCGCAATTGGCGAAGCCGGCGTCGCTCATCATGCCCTTGAGGGTTTCCTGGTCCGGGTGCATGCGGATGCTCTCGGCCAGGTAGCGGTAGCTGTCGGCATCACCGGCCACCAGCTGGCCCATCTTGGGCAGCACCGAGAAGGAGTAGCGGTCGTAGAGCTTGCCCACCACCTCGTTGGTGGGTTTGGAAAATTCCAGCACCAGCAGGCGGCCGCCGGGCTTGAGTACGCGCAGCATGGAGCGCAGTGCGGCGTCTTTGTCGGTGACGTTGCGCAGGCCAAAGGCGATGGTGATGCAGTCGAAGTAGTCGTCGGGGAAGGGCAGGCACTCGGCGTTGGCCTGCACGTACTCGATGTTGCCGGCGATACCGCGGTCGGTGAGTTTTTCGCGACCGACTTCGAGCATGGCGTTGTTGATGTCGGCCAGTACCACCTGGCCACGGGGGCCGACCAGGCGGCTGAATTTGGCCGCCAGGTCACCGGTGCCGCCGGCGATGTCCAGTACTCGCTGGCCGCTGCGCACGCCGGACAGCTCGATGGTGAAACGCTTCCACAGGCGGTGAATACCGCCCGACATCAGGTCGTTCATCATGTCGTACTTGGCGGCCACCGAGTGGAACACGCCGGCGACCAGGCTTTCCTTTTCCTCGCGCTTGACGGTCTTGTAGCCGAAATGGGTGGTCTTGTCGTCGGACATGATGCGGGTCTCGATTGGGGAGGCGCTGATTTTGGGAGCGCTATTGTAGCGCGGGGGAGCGAGTGGTGCACGGTGGTGATCGGGGTTCTGCCCCGGCTCACTGCCTGCGGATGGGGGTTGCCGCGTCGCCGGGGCCGCCGTCGGCGTCCCCGACTCCTCACAATGACCGGTACGCTGCTAGAAAGTTTTCGCGGTGCGCATCAGACGTCCAGATCGCGGCGCAGTTCACGCAGTTTCTCGCGCTGCTGTTCGCGGCTCAGCGGAGTGCCGATCTCCTCCGGCAGCGCCTTGGCGATGGGCGGCTCCAGTTGCTCGCCGCGGCGCACCCGCTCGCACAGCAGCTCGTAGTTGCGTTTAAACGCTGGAAAGGCGGCGTGCTCGGGGCTACTGGCGAGAAAAAACCAGTCGGTTTCGCGGCCGGCGTGGTACACCGCCGGGTGCGACCAGGCGAAGTCGGCCTTGGGGTTGGGCGCGCGGCAGGCCTCCAGGTAGGCGCTGCGGGCGTCGGGCAGGCCCAGCTCCTCGGGGCTGGGATCGCAGTACTGCAGAATGCGCCGGACCGTGGGCAGAAACTCGGAGTCGCGCACCGCGCGCTTGGCCGCCATCAGGATCTGTTCCGGGCGGTACTCGCAGAGGTGGCTGAACCACAGCTTCTTGGCGTATTGCAGCTTCTCGCGACTGGGAAAAGCCTTGAGGTACTGGTTGTGGTAGACCAGCTCGAATTCCGCGAACATCTGGTTGATCGCGTTGACGACTTGTTCCCGGTCGGGCGGTGCCGCTTGCTCAGAGCCCGTCGGCCCAGCTGCGGTCCGTGTGTTTTTCGATGAAGCTTTCAGCTTCCCTTGAACCTTTTCCAGTAACTTGTTGCTGTCGCTCATAATGGGGTTCCAGCTGGTGGCGTTTGGCCCATTGGTATTTGACGTGTTGCAGGAACTTGCT
>JBFHRT010000319.1:0-3386 GCA_041591575.1 Spongiibacteraceae bacterium | reverse complement strand
GGGCAAAGGCAGCGAGGTCGTCTCGGCCCCAATCGGTGTCAAAGCTGTTGCAGCGCACCACCAGCTCGCGGTGGCCGTAGCCGCCGGCCTGCACCGCCGCCAGCACCTGATCGCGGGCAGCCTCTTTTTGCGACGGCGCCACCGCATCTTCCAGGTCCAGGATCAGGCAGTCGGCCGGCAGCGTTTTGGCTTTCTCCAGCGCGCGGGCATTGGCACCCGGCATGTACAGTACGGAGCGACGGGGACGAATAGACATACAGCACCCTGTTGTTATTGATCGACATGAATAAAAATCAGGGCGCTGAGTGTAGCACAGGGGCACTGGCCTTCTAGTCAGTGCGCGGTGTCCCGCCTACGGGTGCCGGAGACAGTCTATGGGGTGCAGGGCATAGTCTAGGGGTGCACGGGATAGTCGCTATAGCCCTCGGGGCCCGGCGTGTACAGCGCGCGGGCATTGAACTGGGCCAGCGGCAGATCGTCGCGCAGCCGCCGCACCAGGTCGGGATTGGCGATAAAGGGGCGGCCGAAGGACACCGCCTCAACGCTATCCAGAGCCAGCTCGCGCTCGGCTTCCTCGGCGCTGTAACTCTCGTTAACAATCAGCGGCCCACTGAAATGCTGCTGCGCCAGAGCGATGTTGTCCAAGCCTGACGCCGGCATGCGGATCACGTGCAGGTAGGCCAGCCCCAGCGGGCTGATGCGGTCCAGCAGCGCGGCAAAGGTCTCGGCGGGATCGTCGTCGTGCAAATCATTGAAGGGATTGCCCGGGCAGATGCGCATGCCGACGCGGTCGGCACCGTCCACCGCGCACATGGCGCCCAGCACCTCCTGCACAAAACGCAGGCGATTGGCCAAGCTGCCGCCGTAATCATCGCTGCGCAGGTTGGTTCCCGTGGACAGGAACTGGGCAGGCAGGTAACCGCTGGTGGCGTGCAGTTCAACGCCGTCAAAACCGGCGCGGTAGGCGTTTTCAGTGGCGCGGGCGTAATCGGCAATGGTGCGCTCAATATCGGCCAGGCTCATGGCCTCGGGCATCGTGAAGGGCTTCATCCCGCCCTCGGTGAACATCTCACCCTTGGCGGCAATCGCTGAAGGCGCGACCGTGCGCACTCCCGGTGCCTTGTTGTCGGGGTGGGCGACACGGCCGCAGTGCATCAGCTGCAGCACCATCTTGCCACCGGCGGCATGCACCGTGTCGGTGATGTATTTCCAGGCTTTCACCTGCGCCTCGCTGTAAATGCCCGGCGTGCGGCAATAGCCCTTGCCCTCGGCGCTGGGCTGGGTGCCCTCGGTGATGATCAGACCGGCACTGGCGCGCTGCACGTAGTAGTCGCGCATGATGGTGGTGGGCTCGTCGGTTTTGTCATCGGCGCGCGAGCGCGTCATCGGTGCCATCACCACACGATTGGCCAGTTGCAGGCGGCCCAGGCTAACAGGTTCAAACAGGCTCATGATCTAACGTACTCGGATTTTCGGAATCGGTGCGCCACGGCGCATGGTATCGAGAAACTGCTCAAGCGGCGCCGGCGCCGCCACCTCGGGTGTACCCTCGGGCCGCTGCGCCCAGAACTCGCGCCAGGACGGAAACAGTTCATGAAACGCGCCCTCGTAGGGTTCGCGCCCCGGCCAGCGCATTTTCATGTCGCCCACCGGCGGCTTATTGAGATCGGTGGCGTACCAGTAACAGGGCAGGCGACGACGGAAGTACCAGCGACCATCGATGCGCTCGTAGTTGTCCCAGTACAGCATCTGCATGATTACCCACTCGCCGCCGCACTCGTGTTCGTTTTTGGAGTAAAGCACACCTACCGCGTGATCGGCATCCTCGAATTCGATGATGTGGTTGCCGGTGTGATGGGAGGTGCCGGTGAACTGGTTGCGCAGGGTATCGTCCACCCAGGCCTTGAGATGTTCGCGCCCGCTGAGCTCGCGGCTGACGCGGATGTCGTGCGCGAACAAATTGACGTGGGCGTCGAGGTCGCGCATGTCCAGCGACAGCGCATACTTGGCCACCAGCTGGCGGATTTCGTCCAGGGATTCGAGGCGGTCGATGCGTTGTAGTAGCTCGTCGTTCATAGGAAATTCCGCAGTATTTAGTGTGCGGATAAATCCGCACCTACAGGGTTCAGTGCGCTCTACTCTTCCCAGGAGGCGCTGCCGGTATTGAGCTCGGCCATGCGGCCGCCGTCCACCGCCAGGCAGGCGCCGGTGATGTAACTGGCCTCATCGCTGGCCAGAAACAGAATGGCATTGGCGCACTCGCGCGGATCACCGACCCGGCCCAGCGGAATGGTCTTGCCGGTGGCCTGCTGACTCTGTTCATCGGGCGCCACCGCCTCCAGCGCCGGCGTCAGAAAGGCGCCGGGGGTGATGACATTGCAGCGTACATCCGGCGCCCACTCGATGGCGGCGTTGCGGGTCAGCGCGATCATCGCCGCCTTGGCGGCGCTGTAGCCGGCGGTACCCACCGAACCGGCCAGGCCGCACACCGAGGAGATATTGACCACACTGCCACGGTTGGCCTTGAGCTGTGTATAAGCCTCGCGCATCAGGAACAGGGCGCCGTCCAGCGACACCTGAAAATTCTGCCGCCAGCCAGTGGTATCGTGATTGGCGAGCATACCCGGCACCATCAACACCGCGTTATTGACCACGACATCGAGCTTGCCGTACTTGCTCACGGTGGTAGCCACCAGGCGTTTTACCGCCTCCTCGTCGCTGACATCCACCGACAGTGGCGTGCACTCGCCGCCAGCGTTGGCGATAGCCGCCGCCACTTGCTCCAGCGGCTCCATGCGGCGACTGCAGATCACCACCTTGGCGCCCTCTTCAGCGAAGCGCATGGCAGTGGCGGCGCCGATGCCCTGACCACCACCGGTGATGATGGCTACTTTGTCTTGAAGTCGATTACCCATGGGAACTCCCGATTGATCTTTCAGGTTTTGCTTTTGCATTACGCGTCTGGCGTCCGACGTCTAGCGTCTAGCATTCAAGTCAAATAGGTGCCGAGATTGGCCATCAGCGTCTGCCCGGTAAAGGCCGAGGACTCGTCGCTGGCCAAAAACAGCGCGGTATTGCCGATTTCTTCGGGTTCACCAATACGCCCCAGCGGAATGGCCTGAATCATTGACTGCTTCCACTCTTCACTGATATTGGCCATGATCGGCGTATTGGTGGGGCCGGGGCAGATGGCATTGACGCGAATGCCCCGCGCCGCCAGCTCCATGGCCAGCGAGCGCGTCAGACCGATGACTGCGGCCTTGCTGGCGCAGTAGTGCACGCCGCCCTCTCCCGACACCGCCGAGGTACTGGCGATATTGATAATGCTGCCGCGACGCTCACTGTTGATCATCGCCTGCACCGCCTCACGACAGCCGTAGAAGGTG
>JBFHRT010000318.1:0-3393 GCA_041591575.1 Spongiibacteraceae bacterium | reverse complement strand
GGCGCCGGGCAAGTGGCAGCCGCGACAGTGTGCCAGGTTGGGGGCCACGCTGGCGGCAAAGAAGGCCTGCGGCGTCTGGAGAGCGCCACCACCGGTACCGCCACCCGAGCCTTTATCTGAGCCCGAACCGGAATCCGAGCCCCCGCCGGAGCCCGAACCGGCGTCAGCGCCCCCTCCCGAATCCACCACGCTACCACCGGCGCCGGCACCGCCCGGGGCGCCGCCGTTAGAGCCATCACTGCGGCAGCCCACCAGAGTCAGGGCCAACGCCAGCAGTAAAGCCATTCCGGAATGTCGCATTGTTGTCACCTCGCAGCATAGGCTCACGCCGCTAGGGCGGCGGAATTTTTCGTTATGCCTATGATTATGCGGAACACGCTGCGGCGTGTTTTACGGCGGGCGACAGCGACTGTCCCCAGATGACAGCCCCGAAATGGCAACGCCATTTATTTACTTGGCAAACCCATAGCCGGGAGCGCTGACCGCGCGCGCAGGCGCCGTCCTAACGAGGAAAGGCGTCGAGATAATGGTCGAGATTGTGCAGGGCGGCCTCGGTCCATGCGGTCAGCACCGCGGCCACTTCCGCCTCGGAATTGCCCTCGACCGGTGTGCAGCGCACAGTAACGCGGACGCGGCAGCGCTCTGCAGAGAGGGGCGTCACCTTCACCCAGTAGCGGTGCTCGGTCACATGGATAAAGCTGGATTGCAGGATGGTGCAGGCCTGTTCCATAGCCTCATGGTCAATGGCATCCAGCCGGTGGATATCGGCGCCGCCGGCAGGCGTGCGGTACAGGTAGCGCAACATGCCAATGCCCTGCCCCTCGGTGTCGACCCGGCAGAAGGTGTCGGCCAGCCACTCGAGGTTGCCAAAATCCGCCCACAGTGACCACACCCGCTGTGCAGGTTGCCGCACTTCGCTGTCGATGATCAGTTCCAAGGGTGGTCTCCAGGCGGTGCCACAGAGAATTTATTCAGGTTATTCAAGCCGGTTGGCCGTGCAAAGTAGGAAATACCGAGATGCCGGCGCGGACTCAGGGCGCCCTGAGGTAGGCTGCCATCTTGAGCATGGCGGCGTCGGTCCAGCCCTGCAGCACCGCCTCGATCTCCGCCAGCGTGGTGCCCTCAGCCGGCTCACAGCGCCAGTCAACCGTGACCCGGCAACGCGTTTGCGCCAGTGGTGTGACTTCGACACGAAAACTGTAATCAGTGACGTTGAGAAAACTGGAACGCAGAATGGCGCCGTGCTGCACCATCGCGTCATGATCCTGAGCCTCCAGGCGCTGAATGTCCGACACGCCACTGGGAGTACGATAGAGGTAACGCACCATACCGACCCCCTCGCCCTCGGTTTCAACGCGACAGAACACGCCAGACAGCCAGTCCACATTGCCGAAATCGGCCCATAGCGCCCACACCCTGGCGGCAGGCTGGTCGATCTCATTGATGACGGTCAGCTCCATGGCTTTATTCTAGCAAGGAGGATGGCGCCAACCACAGTGCGCCGGGGGAGAGACGCGGCGGCACGGGCGGCCGCCGCCGGAATGAGCCCGGGTCGCGCTCGCTCAGAAATTGAGCCGCGCAAACAGCCCGATCTGGGTGAGGTCATCGCCCAGTTTGAGATCGGCGCCCACATCCAGTTGCTGGCTGGCGTGCACCAGCAGTTCACCGAAAAAGCCGAACTCGTTTTCGTCGATGTCCTGGGCGAACAGGCCGCCGTACAGCTCCAGCTTGTCGCCGCTGCGGCCGCGGGCACCGACAGACAGCGCGAAGCCGACATCGTCGTCTTCGAAGCTATCTTCGACTTCATAGTCGATGCGCACGATATCTCCGGTCAGCACCAGGTCGACATTGCGCTGCAGCGGGGTGTGAAAGCCCAGTCCTGCCGCCAGCCACCAGCCGTCCACATCAATCTCACCAGCCTTGCCTGCCTTCACGTCACCGTCGAAAAACGCCATCTCGCCGCGCAGGAACAGCTGCTGGTCCAGCGCGTAGGAGAGACGGCCGTCGACCGCGTCGACATCAAAGCCGCCATCCCAATCCTGGTTGACGTAGCCGAGCTGGCCATAAGTATAGGAAAAGCCGTTGTCCTGAACCGGTGCGCGCGACTGCGCAGTCGCGGTGCCAGCGGCAAGCAGTGCGGGGATGGCGAATGCCAGAAGCGTTTTTTTCATGCTGCTACAGATCCCTGTGAATTGTTGTCGATGCTATCGCATACTAGCGGGAATCCGGCAACGGCTCTACAGAAATACTGCACAGAGAAAGGAGGTAACAAGGCCTACCTAAAAAGGTAGGAATGCCGGTTTAAAAAGCGAATCGGTAATTTTCGTTTTCACGAAGTTGTGATATAAATTTTTTCACCGCGCTTTCCCAGCTGCAAGAGCAGTGTCGCAAGCCACTCACTCCACCGCCGGCAGTACCTTTTGTTCCAGCAATTTCAGACTCTGCCAGGCCAGCTCCGGGTCCAGCCCACCCATCAGCGGGTGAATAAAGGCCGAGCCCTCCGGCCCCAGCTCGCGGAACAGTTCGATGCATTCCTCGGGCGTGACCACCCGGTACTGCGGGTTATGGCGAATGCTGCTTTCGGTTTGGGGTTCGTTATAGAGGCCGACGATGCCGCCTTCTTTTTCCCACTGGGCGTAGCAATTGGCCTCGTGCAGGGCGTGGGGCAGGATCTGCTCCCAGGCGGCCTCCACGTCTTCGGCGACATGCAAAAAAGCGGGACCCATAGCGCCGCCTGCTGGAGGGATTTCGCGGCCCAGCTCACGGCAGGCTTCCAGGTAGTGGCCGTAGGCCTCGGCGTTGCCGGGAATAAAACCATCGGCGATACGGGCCGCCCGCCGCGCGGCGACGCGGCTGTTGCCACCCAGCAGTATGGCCGGGCGCGGCTGTTGTGCCGGCCGCGGCGTAACCCGCACCCGCCGCCCCTGGTATTCGAACCAGTCGCCGCTCCAGGCAGATTTGAGCACTTCAACGCCCTCTTCCAGGTACTTGCCGCGCCCTTTGGGCTCTACCCCGAAGTTGATGAAATCCTGTTTGGCGTAGCCCAGCCCCAGCACCAGATCGACCCGGCCGTTGCTGATCAGATCCAGCACCGCCACGTCTTCGGCCACTCGCAGCGGATTGTGCAACGGCATCAGCAGCACCGACTGCATCAGGCGGATGTTTTGAGTGCGCGCGGCCACGGCTGACAGAAACACCAGCGGTGAGGGCAGGTAGCCGTCTTCGGCACCGTGGTGCTCGCTGACCATGACATGACGGAAACCCATGCGATCGGCCCAGGCGGCCTCCACGTCTTCGGCGACATGCAAAAAAGCGGGACCCATAGCGCCGCCTGCTGGAGGGATTTCGCGGCCCAGCTCACGGCAGGCTTCCAGGTAGTGGCCGTAGGCCTCG
>JBFHRT010000317.1:0-3396 GCA_041591575.1 Spongiibacteraceae bacterium | reverse complement strand
GCCGCGGGTGCGCGAGCGCGTGCAGGAGCTGTTTGGCCGCCCGCCGCTGGTGAGTATCGACCCCGACCGGGTAGTGGCCAGCGGCGCTGCCCTGCAGGCCGACGTGCGGGTGGGCAACCGCAGCGACGATGACATGTTGCTGCTGGACGTCATTCCGCTGTCACTGGGTGTTGAGACCATGGGCGGGCTCACTGAAAAGATCGTACACCGCAACACCACCATACCGGTGGCGCGGGCGCAGGAATTCACCACCTTCAAGGACGGTCAGACCGCCATGGCCATTCATGTGGTACAGGGTGAGCGCGAGCTGGTGGAAGACTGTCGCTCGCTGGCGCGCTTCGAATTGCACGGTATTCCGCCGATGGTGGCCGGCGCCGCGCGCATCCGCGTCACTTTTCAGGTGGACGCCGACGGCCTGCTGCAGGTGTCGGCACGCGAGGAAACCACCGGCGTGGAGAGCAGTATCGAGGTCAAGCCTTCCTATGGCCTCAGCGACAGCGATATCAGCGATATGCTGCAGGCCTCCTGGTCCAGCGCCGAGGGCGACAAGCAGGCACGCGCCCTGCGCGAGCAGCAGGTAGAAGCCGACAGTCTGTTGCAGACCCTGTCGGCGGCGCTACTGGCCGACGGCGAGGCGCTGCTGAGCGAAGATGAGCAGCGTGCCATTCTCGCCGAGATGGAGGCGCTGCAAGCGGCGCGCGACGGTGCCAGCGCCAGCGATATCGCGCGCCAGATCGAGGTGGTGGGCAAGGCCTCCGAAGACTTTGCCGCGCGCCGTATGGATGCCAGTATCAAACGCGCGCTGGCCGGCCACACCCTTGACGAATTTGACGCTGAGGACAAATGATATGCCCCGGATTGTAGTACTGCCCCACGAGGAATTGTGCCCTGAAGGCGAGGTGATCGAGGCCGGCGAGGGCATCAGTATCTGTGATGCGCTGCTCAAGCACGGGGTGGAAATCGAGCACGCCTGCGAGAAGGCCTGTGCCTGTACTACCTGTCACGTGGTGGTGCGCGAGGGTTTTGACTCGCTGGGCGAGGCTGACGAGCTGGAGGAAGACCTGCTGGACAAAGCCTGGGGGCTGGAGCCCGAGTCGCGGCTGAGCTGCCAGGCCATCGTCAGCGACCAGGATCTGGTGGTCGAGATTCCCAAGTACACCATCAACCAGGTATCGGAACAGCACTAAGGAGACGGCCGTGGCGCTGCATTGGACGGATATTCAGGATATTGCCATCGAGTTGGTGGACAGCCACCCCGACGTGGACCCGATGACCATCAATTTTGTGGACCTGCGCGACTGGGTCATGGCGCTGCCGGATTTCGACGACGACCCCAAGCGCTGCGGCGAGAAGATTCTGGAGGCAATACAGGCCGCCTGGATCGAGGAGTGTGACTGAATACCACGCCCCGCGTGTCTATTTTCGTCCAAATCCCCTATAATTGACCGATTTTGCGAGGCGCCCACCGGGCGCCTCGCGATATATGGAAGTTTTTGTTTTTACTGGAGAATGTATTAATGGGCACAGAGCGTACCCTCTCAATCGTCAAGCCGGATGCGGTTGCCAAGAACGTTATCGGTGAAATCTACAGCCGTTTTGAAAAAGCGGGCCTGAGCATTGTCGCGGCCAAAATGCTGCACCTGAGCCGCGAGCAGGCCGAGGGCTTCTACGCCGAGCACAAAGGGCGTCCGTTTTTCCCCGCCCTGGTGGACTTCATGACCTCCGGTCCGGTCACCGTACAGGTGCTGGAAGGTGAGGGCGCCATCGCCAAAAACCGCGAGCTGATGGGTGCCACCAACCCCAAAGAGGCTGAGGCTGGCACTATCCGCGCTGATTTCGCCGAGTCCATCGACGCCAACGCGGTGCACGGCTCTGACTCGCCGGCCTCCGCCGAGCGCGAAATTGCCTTCTTCTTCTCTCAGAGTGAAATCTGCGACCGCGCCTGAGGCGCGGCGAGGTGAGTGACCGTGGAATCTGTGGCAGCGTCAAACGGCTCGCAAGCAGCGGGCGAGCGCATCAACCTGCTGGGGCTGACTCGCCCGAAAATGGCGGAGCTGTTGGTTTCGCTGGGTGAGAAGCCGTTTCGCGCTCAGCAGATTCTGAAGTGGATTCACCATGCTGGCGTCGATGATATCGACGCCATGACCAACATCAGCAAGGTGCTCCGCGCCAAGCTCAAGGAAGTCGCGGAAATCCGCCCCCCGCAGGTGGTCAGCCAGCACGACTCGGCCGACGGCACCCGCAAGTGGGCCATCGGTGTCGGCAACGGCAACCTGGTGGAAACCGTGTACATTCCCGACGGCCAGCGCGGCACCCTGTGTGTCTCCTCGCAGGTGGGCTGTTCGCTGGATTGCAGCTTCTGCGCCACCGGCAAGCAGGGTTTTCAGCGCGACCTCAGCGCGGCGGAAATCATCGGCCAGGTGTGGCTGGCGATCAAATCCTTTGACGCCTTCCCGAGCACCAGCGGCCGCGTGGTAACCAACGTGGTGATGATGGGCATGGGCGAGCCCCTGCTCAACTTCGACAACGTGGTCGATGCCACCGAGCTGATGATGGACGATTTTGGCTACGGCATATCCAAGCGCCGGGTGACGCTGAGTACTTCCGGTGTGGTGCCGGCGCTGGATCGCCTGGGCGAGGTGTCGCAGGTGTCGCTGGCGGTATCGCTGCACGCGCCCAACGACGAGCTGCGCAATGAGCTGGTGCCCATCAACCGCCGCTATCCCATTGCCGAGCTGCTGGCCGCCTGCCAGCGCTATATCGCCAAACAGCCCGACACCCACCGCGTGGTCACGGTAGAGTACACACTGATCGCCGGTGTTAACGATAGCGTTGAACAGGCGCGCGAACTGGCCGCGCTGTTGCGGGATTTCCCCTGCAAGATCAACCTGATTCCCTTCAACCCGTTTTCGCTGTCGGACTATCAGCGGCCGAGCAAGAATGCGGTATCGCGTTTCTGGCAGGTGCTGGTGGATGCCGGCTACGTGACCACGGTGCGTACCCCGCGCGGCGATGACATCGACGCCGCCTGTGGCCAGCTGGCTGGCAAGGTGGTGGACCGCACCCGGCGCAGCCAGCGCCATCTGCAGCGGCGGGAAGAAGTGCAGGCGGTGAAATTGATACAGCCCTGACAGCGTTGACGGCCTGAATTTGATCGCAGTTCAAATTTGATAACAACATCCTGGAGAGACCATGCGCGCGCTAAATGCAGTTAAGTACAGTGTCATGCTGCTGGGGCTTGTGGCTCTGCTGAGCGGCTGCGTCACCACCCGCACGGGCGCGTTCAACGACAAGGCCGACCAGGAAAAGGCGCTCAGCTACTCCGTGCAGCTGGCGCGCCAGTATATTGCCCAGCGTGACTGGAACGCCGCCAAGCGCCATCTCAAATACGCGCTG
>JBFHRT010000316.1:0-3397 GCA_041591575.1 Spongiibacteraceae bacterium | reverse complement strand
CACGGTTTCGTGCACCGCGTCGTGCTGGTAGGCGACGTTCTCGATCTCGCCGGGGTAGATGTTCTCACCGCCGCGGATAACGATTTCTTTCACCCGGCCGGTGATGTGCATGAAGTTGTCGTCGTCCAGGTAACCGATGTCGCCGGTTTTCATCCAGCCGTCGGCGGCCAGGGTAGCGGCATTGGCCTCGGGCTTTTCCCAGTAGCCCTGCATGCAGGTGATGCCACGCATTTCGATCTCGCCGGCCTGGCCGCGCGGCAGCACATTGCCGTCGGCATCGACGGTGCGCACGTCCATGATCGGCGACAGCACGCCGGCGCTCTCTGGCTTCATGTCGAACACCGCGCCGCTCATGCTGGAGCACACTGCCATCGACTCGGTCATGCCGTAGCCGGCCGAGCGGCTGGGGTTGCCGACTTTTGCCTGGATCAGTTCCGGCAGGCCGGCGGGGGTGGCGGCGCCGGCGGCGGCAACGCGGATCAGTGAGCTGGTGTCGTAGTTGTCGAACTCCGGGTGGCCCAGCAGGTCCTGCACGATGGCCGGCACGCTGGCCAGGCCGGTGACTTTCTCGTCCTGGATCAGCTTCAGTGCGGTGACGCTGTCCCATTTGTACATCATCACCGCCTTCTGACCGGTGAACAGCGGCATAACAAAGCCGCCCAGCAGGCCGGTGGCATGGAACAGCGGCACGGTCAGCAGCGGGGTTTCACGCTCGGCACCGCCCTTGAATTCGCGGGCACCCTCCAGCTCCATCAGCAACATGCCCAGATAGAGCATGTTCCACAGCGACTGGGTAATGGCGATATGGCGATGGGCGACGCCCTTGGGGAAGCCGGTGCTGCCCGAGGTGTAGAGAATCAGGCAGATGTCTTCCGGGTTGGCCTCGACCACGCGGTACTCGCGCGCGGCGCCTTGTTCCAGCACCGCGGGAAAGGCGGCCAGGCGTTCGCGGGATTCGACAGTGTCGCCGACCACGATGGCGTCAACGTCCAGCTCCGCGAACACACCGTCGATCAGCTTCAGGCGGGCGCTGTCGCAGATCAGCACGCGCGCGCCGCAGTCGCTGATGGCGTAACGCAGTTCCTCGGTCTTGCCCCAACTGTTGATGGGCACCACGATGGCGCCGATCAGGCTGGCGGCGGCATAGGCAATGGCCCACTCGGGGTTGTTGCGCATGGCAAGAGCAACACGGTCGCCCTTGGCGATGCCGTAGTCGTTTTGCAGGCTGGCGGCCAGCGCGTCCACCTGCTGGTAGAAGCGGCTGTAGCTGTAGCGCTCGCCCTCGTACACGATGAAGTCGATGTCGCCGTGATTGCGACCGGACTGCAGCACGTCAATCAGCGTTTTTGGGGCGTGGGTATAGGCCCGGTAGCTGAGACTGTCCACGGTGACGTCCTGCAGGGCGAAGAAGCCCTCGGGGCCGGTAATGGCGGCGCTCTTGGCGGCAATATCGCTGGCGGTGATCGACATGGGCTGCTGTCCTCGATGTAAATGTGTCGGGTTGCCGGCCGCAAGGTGAAGCGGTGTCGGCAAACGTTTCAGTATATTGGTTCAAAAAGCAACATAAATACCCTGTTATGGATTTCTGTGTTCCGTATGTGGAACAATTGGGTCTTTAGCACCCAATGGGCAGCCCGCCGTGAAAGACCTGCAGAGCCTGATGATTTTCGCCAAGGTGATGGACACCGGCAGCTTCTCCCGCGCCGCCATTGAGCTGGGCATGGGCAAGGCTTCCATCAGTCGCCGCATCAAGGCATTGGAGCAGGAGCTGGGGCTGCGGCTGCTGCAGCGCAGCACCCGCAAGCTCAGCCCCACCGAAGAGGGCAAGGCGCTGTACCTGCGCTGCAAACGCATTCGCGAGGAGGTCGAGGCGGCGGAGAGCGAAGTCAGCCAGGCCCAGCAGGCGCCGCGCGGCACTCTCCGCGTGGGGGCGTCGCCAATGCTGGCGCAGACCCGACTGGTATCGCTGATCCCGGCCTTTCTGCAGCGCTACCCGGAAATCAGCATCGAGCTGCGGGTCAGCAGTCGCCCCAGCGAGCTGATTGCCGGCGGCTTCGACCTGGCCCTGCAGCTGGGTGAGCTGGAAGATTCCAGCCTGGTGGCCCAGCGCCTGGGCTTTCACCAAACCGTGCTGTGCGCGGCGCCGGCCTATCTGGAACAACACGGCGTGCCGACGCTGCCGCTAGAGGTGGAGCAGCACAACGTGCTGATGTGGACACCGCCGGACCGGCCGCCCTTCACGCGGATTCCTTTTTCCCGCAACGGCGAGCAGAACTGGATCAGGGTGGGCGGCAACTTCAGCTGCAATGATGCCATGGCCCTGCGCGAGGCGGCACTGCGCGGTGGTGGCCTGGTGCTGCTGCCGGACTTTGCCATCGCCGAGGAGCTGCGCGACGGGCGCCTGGTGGCGCTGTTGAGTGATTTTGTCAGCCACCGCTTTCCGGTGTCGGTGATCTACCCCGGCCGCGCGCCGCTGTCGCCCAAGCTGCGCGCCTTTGTCGAGTACCTGCGCGAGGCCTTTGCCGGGCCGGGCCGGGAATAGGCACAAAAAAGGGCTGCCGAGGCAGCCCAAGAAGGGTAAACAGAATTTCGATTTGTCGTGACGCCATTTGAGGCATGATTTCGCCCTGCCGGGCGAGTCACTTTTCTTTGCTTGCCCAAAGAAAAGTAACCAAAAGAAAGGTTCTTCGCGCTTTTGCGGGAATGCGGTTCTTGACGGGGCGGCAGGGTGAGAGACAGCGGGCGGTTTGGTTAGACTTGTAGTCGCCAAACAAACAAGAAGAATCGCCCCGCCGCTGTCATGTCGAATCCTAGCCTGCTGGAGGCTGCGTGGAAAGGCTTCCGCGTTGCCCACATCGAAGAACACACCCCATCCGACGTATTGATCTTCTTAGAACCCGAAGTTGGCTCAGCTCCCCGGTGCGGTGGCTGCGGTCAGCCCTCGGGGCTGATTCACGAGCGTCAAGTCAGGCGTGTCCGTGACCGGGACCTGCTCGACCGACGCGTCACCTTGGCGGTGCCCTTGCGGCGGGTTGACTGCCTCAGCTGCGGACGCCGGTGCGTGGAGCAGGTGGACTGGCTGCTGCCGCGCCGACGCCTGACGCGGCGCCTGGAGGGATGGGTTGAGGCCCTGACACAGCTGCTGCCGATCCAGCATGTCTGCCGGCTGACCGGCCTGCATTGGCACACGGTGAAGGATATCGACAAGCGTCGGCTGCAGGCTGCTCACGGGGCCTTTGATGCACAGGGCGTGCGCCGCCTGGTGATGGACGAGTTCGCGCTGCACAAGGGGCACCGCTACGCCACCGTGGTCATGGACGCCGATAACTTGCGGGTGCTGTGGGTCGGAGAAGGCAACAGCCGGCAGGCTATCCGGCCATTCTTCGAGCTGCTGGGT
>JBFHRT010000315.1:0-3399 GCA_041591575.1 Spongiibacteraceae bacterium | reverse complement strand
TGCGCGAGCTGGCGCGCGTTTCAGCCAATTTCCGGGTGGTGTTTGCACTGAGCCGGGAGGCCGGCGTCGCCGAAGACGAAATCGGCGGTCGCCCGGATGAGGCGCTATTAGGCGCTCTGGTTCCCGATCTTGGCGAGCGCGCGGTGTATGCCTGCGGCGGCGGCGGTTTTACCGCGGCGGTGGCGGCGGCTTGCCGCACGATTGCTCCCGAGGTCGCTTTCTCGGCGGAATCCTTTACGCCGCCGGCGATAACCTCAACAGATGCCGGTAGCGTGCGCGTGACCCTGGCGCGCAGCGGCCGTGAACTGGAGTTGCCGCGGGGGCAGTCGCTGTTGCAGGCGCTGGAGACGGCGGGGGTGAATCCGCCCTCGGGCTGTCGCATGGGCATCTGTAAAACCTGCGCCTGCGGCAAGGTCCGCGGTGCCACGCGCAATCTCAATGACGGCAGTATCGACGCGGAGGCAGACGAGCATCTGCGCCTGTGTGTGTCGTCGGCGGTGAGCGATCTTACCCTGGATATTTGAACCCCGCGGGATGCTTGACGGGAGACGGGAGACGCAAAAGCGGTCACCGTCCCGCTCGCTTAGGGACGGGGTTAGCGTCTCCCGTCTCCCGTCCAGCGTTTTGCATCTTTTACAGGAGTCAGCGATGAACAATAAGACGGTCAACCGAGCCCTGAGCGTCGAAGAAATCGACCAGTTTGGCGCCGAGCTTGATGCGCTGCGCCAGCGCACCCTGAGCGATGTTGGCGAGCGCGATGCGCGCTATATCCGCCGTATCGAGAAGGCGGTGCGCTACACCGAGGTCGCCGGTCGCGGCCTGCTGTTTCTCAGTTTCTTTCCGCCGGCCTGGCTGCTGGGCACGCTGCTGCTGGGGCTGTCGAAAATTCTCGACAACATGGAGCTGGGCCACAACCTGATGCACGGCCAGTATGACTTCATGCAGGACCCGCACCTCAATACCCGCTACGAGTGGGATACGGTCTGCCCCGGTGATGCCTGGCGTCATTCGCACAACTATATGCACCACACCTATACCAATGTGATGGGCATGGATCGCGACGTGGGTTACAGCATTTTGCGACTGTTTCCCGAGCAGCGCTGGGAGCCGCGCTTTCTCGGTCAACCGTTTTATACGCTGATGCTGGCGCTGTTTTTTGATGTTGGCGTCGGCTTTCACGACCTGGAGCTGGATCGCGCTCGCAAGGGCGAAAAAACCTGGAAGCAGGTGGGCGAGGAGTTCAGGCCGGTGTGGCAAAAGATGAAGCGATTGCTGTTCAAGGATTACCTGCTGTTCCCGCTGCTGTCTGGGCCGCTGTTTCTGTCGGTGCTGGCGGGCAATTTCGTCGCCAACCTGATCCGCAATGTGTGGTCCTTTACCATCATTTTCTGCGGCCACTTTACGGCCAATGCTGAGGTGTTTCCTGCGTCGGTGGTGGAGAACGAGAGCCGTGGCCACTGGTACCTGCGTCAGCTGCGCGGCTCCAGTAACCTCAGTGGCGGCAAGTGGTTCCATATTCTGTCGGGCAATCTCAGCCACCAGATCGAGCACCACCTGTTTCCGGATATTCCGGCTTGCCGATATGCCGAAATGGCGCCTGTCGTTAGGGCCATCTGCGAGCGCCACGGACAGCACTACAATACGGGGAGTTTAGGGCGCCAGTTTGCACAGGTACTGGGCCGCATTTTCCGCCACTCGCTGCCGTCGCGTCCCGCGGCGCCGGCGCTGGCCAGCTAACAACGGAGTGACCACCATGACGGCAGCCACCAACGACTACCGCAACCAGAATGTAAGCCTGCCGCAGCTGCTGGGCGCTGGCCTGCGCGGACTGCCGCGTATCAATACCGTGCTGCGCGGGGTGTATGAGCTGATCACCACCGGCCCCGACAAGCCGCACTCCATCGGCGCCCTGGTGGCCGACTGGGCACAGCGTACACCGCAGCAGATTGCCATTCGCGACGGCGAACGCGACATCAGCTACGCCGAGCTCAATGCCGAGGCCAATCGCTGGGCGGCCCTGCTCAAGCGCCGCGGTGTAGGGCGGGGCGACAGCGTCGCCATTTTGCTGGAGAACCGCGCCGAATTGCTGGTGGCGGTCACCGCGGTGGTCAAGCTCGGTGCCATTGGCGGCATGATTAACCACAACCAGCGCGGCGAGGTGTTGGCCCACAGCCTCGGGCTGATCAAGCCGGTGGCGCTGATTGTCGGCGACGAGTGCAGCGAGGCCTTGGGTTCGGTGGGCGATGCGCTGCCCGACAGCCTCGGTGACCGCCAGTTCTGGCTGGCTGACGGCGAAGCTAGCGGCGCTTGCCCCACCGGATTGCACTGCCTGCGCAGCGAAGCTGGCGCCGAGAGCGACGCCAATCCTGCGGAGACGGCGACACTGCCGGCGAAGTCTCCGGCGTTTTATATTTTCACCTCCGGCACCACTGGCCTGCCCAAGGCGGCGGTGATGTCGCACCGGCGCTGGCTGCGCGCCATGGCCGGCATGGGGCTGGCATCGCTGGCGATGCGAGCCGACGACGTGCTCTACTGCCCGCTGCCGCTGTATCACAACAATGCGCTGACGGTGTCCTGGAGCGCGGTGCTGGGCGGCGGTGCCACCCTGGCCATTGCCCGGCGCTTTTCTGCCTCGCGTTTCTGGGACGACGTTCAGCGCAGCGGTGCTACCGCTTTTTGTTATATCGGCGAGCTGTGTCGCTACCTGCTGGCGCAACCGGTGTCTGAGGCTGAGCGCAATCACAAGGTCCGTGTCTGTATCGGTAACGGCCTGCGCCCGGAGTTGTGGAAGGAGTTTCGCGAGCGTTTCCAGATTCCCCATATCAACGAATTCTATGGCGCCAGCGAGTGTAACCTGGTGTTCACCAACACCTTTGATGTCGACGGTTCCTGTGGGTTCTGCCCGCTGGCTTTTGAAGTGGTGGCCTTCGACACCGCCAGCGAGCAACCGCTGCGCGACAAGCGCGGCCGCCTGGTAAAGGTGAAGCGCGGCGACAGTGGCCTGCTGCTGGCCAAGGTGACCGAGCGCTCGCCCTTCGACGGCTACACCAACGCCGAGGAGGGCGAAAAGAAACTGCTGCGCAACGGTTTCAAGAATGGCGACTGCTGGTTCAATACCGGCGACCTGGTGCGCAAGATGGGCTACCGCCATATCCAGTTTGTGGACCGTACCGGCGACACCTTCCGCTGGAAGGGCGAGAACGTGGCCACCACCGAGGTGGAGGCAGCGGTCGACACCTACCCGCAGGTAGAACAGAGCGTGGTCTACGGTGTGGAAGTGCCCGGCGCTGAAGGCCGCGCCGGTATGGCTGCAATAACACTGGCGGTGCCCGCAGCGGAACTGGATCTGGCCGCTCTCGCCGCCCACCTGCAACAGCAGCTGCCCGCCTACGCAGTGCC
>JBFHRT010000314.1:0-3400 GCA_041591575.1 Spongiibacteraceae bacterium | reverse complement strand
CGAGGCGCCGTAAACAATGCGCTTGAGGGGCGTGAAGTCGTAGTCGGCGATGTTGGGAACGAAGGCGAGAATCGCCTGAATCATCGCCGGCACCAGCACCAGGTCCACCTGCTGCTGGGCAACGATGGTTTCCACCAAGCCAACCGGGTCGAAATCGGCCATCAGCTCCACCGTCATGCCGGAGCTCAGCCAGACCACTGCGGCGGCGAGACCGGCGACGTGGAACAGCGGCAGCGGCATCAGCCCGTAGTCACCCACCTGACGGCGCGGCGGAATGCTGTTCATCATGCTGACTATCGGCACGATCTGGCGGTGGCTGACCATCACGCCCTTGGGCAGGCCGGTGGTGCCGCTGGTGTACATCTGGTAGATGACGCTGTCTTCGTCGAGCGTAACGGCCGGCACGTGAGTGTCATCGCTGTACAGTTCGTTGAAAGGCTGCCACTTGCTGTCGGTGTTGGCGAGGCTGTAGTAGTTGCGCACGCCGTCCAGTGCGTCGATGGCGTCGATATTGGCGCGCAGCTCCTCGTCGCCGGCGACCACCGCGCTGGCGTCGGACTGCTGCACGATATAGGCCAGCTCCGCCGGTGCCAGCCGGTAGTTCAGTGGCACCAGGGTGATACCTGCCTTGGCGCAGGCCAGCACCAGCTGCGGGTATTCAATGCAGTTTTTAGCCAGCAGCGCCAGGCGGCTGCCGGCACCCAGGCCGTTGGCAAGCAGGCCGTTGGCGAGCCGGTTAACGACGGCATCCAGCTGCGCGAAGCTGAGCTGGCGCTCGCCCATCTTCAGGGCGGGGGTGTCGGGGTATTCGCGGGCGTTGAATTCTACGAACTGGTGGATCAGCATCTCGGCTCCTCGCGGGAGTGTCCAGACTCCCTCTGTTCTCGATAAGCCCATTCTGCGCCCTGCAGCGAGGGGCGAACATGGCGAATGGCGTCAGCCCTTGTCCACGGGCGCCAAGCCTCGGCAAACCTCCAGAGAATTCGCGGTCTTGGCGCTGACGCCCCTGGACAAGCGCTGACGCGCCTAGACCTGTTTCAGCGGCAGGGGAGCCTCTACAGTGGGTGACACAGACAGAGCCCCGCTGCCGGCCATTCCCCTGCGCCGGCTGCCACCTAACACCGCCCGAGAGAGAGCATACATGATCAAGACACGCATTACCGAGCTGCTTGGCATCGAACACCCCATCATCCAGGGCGGCATGATGGCCGTCGGCACTGCGGACCTGGCTTCGGCAGTATCCAACGCCGGCGGTCTGGGTATCATTACCGCGCTGACCCAGCCCACGCCGGCGGACCTGGCCAAGGAAATCGCCCGCTGCCGGGAAATGACCGACAAGCCCTTCGGCGTCAATCTCACCCTGCTGCCCACCATCAATCCCGTGCCCTATGACGAGTACGTGCAGGTGATTATCGACTCCGGCATCAAGGTGGTGGAAACAGCCGGTCGCAGCCCCGAACAGTACATGCCCGCCTTCAACGCCGCTGGCGTCAAGGTCATTCACAAGTGCACCTCAGTGCGCCACGCGCTCAAGGCTGAGGCCATCGGCTGCGCCGCCGCCAGTGTCGACGGTTTCGAGTGCGCCGGTCACCCCGGTGAAGACGATGTGCCCAACCTGGTGCTGCTGCCCTGTGCCGCCGCCAAGCTGTCCATTCCCATGATTGCCTCCGGCGGCATTGGCAACGGTCAGGGTCTGGCGGCAGCGCTGGCGCTGGGCGCCGAGGGCGTCAACATGGGTACGCGTTTTGTCGCCACCGTGGAAGCGCCGGTACACCACAACGTCAAACAGAAAATGGTGGAAAGCACGGAGCGCGACACGGCGCTGATTTTCCGCACCCTGAAAAACACCGCGCGTATCTACCGCAACGAAATTGCCAAGCAGGTGCTGGAGATCGAAGCCAAGCCGGGCGATACCGATTTTGCCGACCTGCAGCCGCTGGTATCCGGTCAGCGTGGCCGTGAAAACGTACTGCAGCAGGGCGACACTGACGGCGGCGTGTGGACCGCCGGTCTGGTGATCGGCCTGATTGACGATATTCCCACCTGCGAAGTACTGATCAAGCGCATGGTGGCAGAGGCCGAGGCCATCATTCGCGGCCGCCTGCAAAACCTGGTGGTTGAAGACGCACCGCAAGTCGCGGAAGCCGTGTAAGGAGGCGCGAGCATGACGGACCTGAGCCCGGTAGATCTGGTCGATCCAGCTGCCTACGCCGACCCAGACGCCATTCACGCGCTGCTCAAATCGCTGCGTGAATACGAGCCGGTGCGTTATGTGGAGCCTGAAGGTTACCGCCCGTTCTGGGCGGTAACCCGCTACGAAGATGTGCGCTACATCGAGAGCAACCCGGAGCTGTTTCTGGCTGGGCCGCGCACGGTGATGGCGCCCATCGAGATAGAGCAGGCCAACCTGCAGATTTTCGGTGACATCAACGGCGTCAAGACCATGGTGCACATGGATGGCGACGAGCACAAAGCGCATCGCGCACTCACCCGCGACTGGTTCAGCAGCAAAAACCTGAAATTGGTGTCGGCTGACATCTCTGGTCTCGCCAAAGAATTTGTCGACCGCATGGAGAGCATGGGCGGCGAATGCGACTTCGCTGGCGATATTGCGTTCTGGTATCCGCTACGCGTGGTGATGCGCATGATTGGCGTGCCCGAGGCCGACGAGCCCGACATGCTGCGCCTCACCCAGGAGCTGTTTGCCGCTGACGATGCCGACCTGGCGCGTGCCGCCGGCGCCAGTGAAATGCCGCCGGTGATCAATACCCTGATGGAAATGAGCGGCTACTTTACCGCGCTGGCAGAAAAGCGTCGCGCCGAGCCCGAGGCTGATATCGCCAGCGTATTGGCCAACGCTAGCATCAACGGTGAACCGCTGGATCCGATGACGCTGAGTTCGTACTTCATCATCCTCGCCACTGCCGGTCACGATACCACCGCCTCGGCCATCGCGGGTGGTCTGAAAGCGCTGATCGACAATCCCGAGCAGTTCCAGAAGCTGCGCGACGACCCCGAATTGCTGGCGCTGGCTGCGGACGAAATGATCCGCTGGACATCCACCGTCAAGCACTTCTGCCGCACCGCCACCACTGATCTGGAACTGGGTGGTCAGCAGATCCGCAAGGGCGAAACGCTGATGGTGTTCTTCGATTCGGCCTGTCGTGACGAAAGCCAGTTCGACAATGCCGATCAGTTTATTGTCGATCGCAAGCCCAATCGCCACATGGCCTTTGGCACCGGGCCGCACACCTGCCTGGGTATGCACCTGGCCAAGATGGAGGTGCAGGCTTTCTTCCGTGAGCTGTTGCCGCGACTGGAGCACATTGAGGTGGCGGGGCAGCCGGGCTATACCCAGAGCACCTTTGTGAGCGGTCTCAAGAGCCTGCCGGTGCGCTAT
>JBFHRT010000313.1:0-3400 GCA_041591575.1 Spongiibacteraceae bacterium | reverse complement strand
CCGCCACTGCGCGCAGGTCACGGTACCAGCGCTCCACCGGGTGCTCGCGGGTAAAACCGTGGCCGCCCAGCAGCTGCACGCCCGCGCTGCCAATGGCCATGGCCTTGTCGGCGCACAGCACGCGTGCCAGATAGGCCTCGCGTTCAAAGCTGTCGCCGCGCTCGGCGCGGGCACAGGCGCGCTGCAGCAGCGCGCGCATGCTCTCCAGCTCGATGCCGATGTCGGCAACGGTGAAGGCCACCGACTGGCGGTGACTGATGGGCTCGCCGAAGGCCTGGCGCTCGTTGCAGTAGGGTATGACGTAATCCAGCACCGCCTGCGCGGTGCCCACCGCCAGCGCGCACCAGCCCAGCTGGGCCAGGGCGATAAACTGCGCGTAGCTGGCATCACTGAAGTCATTACCGCCCAGCAGCGCGTCGGCCGGCAGCTGCACGCCGTCCAGGTACAACCGCCCGAATTCACCGGCGCGCACGCCCATGCCGGTATCGCACTCCACGCTGAGACCCTCGGCGCCGCTCTCGACTATAAACAGCCGCGGGCCCTGCTCGGTCTGCGCCGCCACCAGGAACAGCTGCGCGCGATCGTGCAGCGGCGCCAGCGACTTGCTGCCATTGAGGCGGTAGCCGCCATCGCAAGGCTCGGCGCGAGTGGTGAGTTCAAAGGGGTTGAAAAGCGCCCGGGGTTCGTCGACGGCGATGGCCGCGTGCATCCCCGCCTCTTCGAGGAATGCCGGCAGATAGCTCGCCTGCTGCGCGCCATTGCCCCAGTGGGTCAGCGCGTTGGCAACGCCGATGCTGGAGAGAATCGAGACTGCCAGCCCCATATCGCCGTGGGCCAGGTCTTCGGCAATCAGCATATGGCTGATCACCGAGCGTTCGCTGCCGGCACCGCCCAGCGACTCGGGCACCGCCAGCCAGGCAATGCCCAGCTCGCCGGACTGGGCCAACACGTCATCAGGCGCGTGCGCCTGCTGGTCGGCGCCATCGGCAGCACCGCGCAGCACCTCGCGCGCAAAGCGCTGCATATTGTCGCGGATCAGCTGCTGTTCGTCGCTGATGCGCGGATCGAACAAGTCCTCCGCGGCCGGCCGGCTCATGCGGTCGGGCGCACCGCCGCTCACCCGCTTGAATTGCCGGGCCGCGGCGCCGGCGACCTGAAAGCCCGCGCGGCTGCCGCTGTAGACCAGGCGCTCGATGGGCCTGCGCAGGCGCAGCCGCTCGATCAGCTCCGAGCCGGCCATCCATCGCAGCAGGGATAACCCCAGGCCCATTGCACTGTTGCCATTCATGACGGTGACACTCCATCCGCTGGTGATGACCTCACTATCGCAGTGGCAAGTGGCGGCCGCATTGGCGTGGATGGCGACGGGGCTGCGGCCGCCGGGTCAACGGCCAGAGCCTTCTGCCACCACAGAGCACACAGAGGGCCGCAGAGAACGGCCAACGGCATTTGGGCCAGTACATCGCCTTGGCACGGCGCTTTTCACAACACGGCTGCACCGCTGTTGCGTCTTCCGTCTCCCGTCCAGCGTTATGCGCTTCTGCGATGTCGAAAAAAAGGGCCGCAGAGCATAACTCTGCGGCCCTCTGTGAGCGCTGTGGTGAAGCCTTAGGCGGGGAAATAGCGGCTGATCGTGTCCACCACGCAGGCCGGTTTTTCGCTACCCTCGATCTCGACGGTGACGCGCACCACCGATTGCACGCCGCCCTTCATTTCATCGGCCGACACCAGCTCACCGACACCGCGGATGCGCGAACCCACCGGCACCGGCGCCGGGAAACGGATGCGCTCGCAGCCGACATTGACACCCATGGAAATGCCCTGCACGTCGATGATCTGCGGCAGGAACAGGTTCACCAGTGACAGCGTCAGGTAGCCGTGGGCGATGCACTGGCCGAAGGGGCCATCTTTGGCCTTTTCCGGGTCGACGTGGATCCACTGGTGGTCGCCGGTGGCATCGGCGAACAGGTTGACGCGCTGCTGGTCGATCTCCAGCCAGTCACTGTGGCCCAGCTGCTCGCCGACGGCGCTGAGCAGTTCTTTGGGGTGTTGGAATACCTTGGTCATGTCGCTTTCCTGTTTTATCTTTGCGGTTTGTCTTCGCGGCTTGCATTCGCGAACGCCGGGCGGGCTTGCGGCCGCGGCCCGATCGCTGTCAGTGAGCGGCATGCACTATACCATTGCACAGCGGCGGCGACATCCGCGGCCGCCGAGATCATGCCGTCGCTGAGATCATATAGACTAAGGACAAACCTCCAGTAAGGGATCTGCGTGGATTCGGCAATCGATCTGGCACAGGAACAGGAGCCACTGATACTGGCACTGGGCGCCTTTTTGATCTTTTTGCTGGGGCTGCTGTCGGCGCTGGAGGCCATTCTCAAGACCCGCACCGCCCAGGGCGCGGTGGCCTGGGCGCTACTGCTGGTGATCTTCCCACCGCTGATGGTGCCGCTGTACTGGATATTCGGCCGCCGCAAATTCCGCGGCTACGCCCGTGCCAGGCGCCGCGGCCAGCTCGCCATTCAGCTGCTGGCCGCCGACCTCAACCGCCGCTTCCTGCAATACGCCCCGAAGGCGAACGCAGACAATGACGCCACCGCGCTGGAGCGACTGGCCAGCATGCCCTTCACCCACAGCAACGACCTGCGCCTGCTGGTGGACGGCGACAGCGCCTTCAACGACATCTTCGAGCACATCCGCCGCGCCCGCCAGTATGTGCTGCTGGAGTTTTATATCGTGCGCGACGACGAACTGGGCCGGGCATTGGCCGAGCTGCTGATCGAGCGGGCCGCTGCCGGCGTGAAGGTGTATTTTCTCTACGACGAAATCGGCAGTTTTCAGCTGCCGCGCCGCTTCATCAGGCAGTTACTGAAACAGGGGGTGGACATTCACCCCTTCAACTCCACCAAGGGCCTGCGCAACCGCTTCCAGCTCAACTTCCGCAATCACCGCAAGCTCGTGGTGGTGGACGGCGACTACGCCAATGTCGGTGGCGTCAACGTCGGCAGCGAGTACCTGGGCAAGCATCCGGTGCTCAGCCCCTGGCGCGACACCAATATCGCCCTGCGCGGCCCCGCCGTACAGGCCATTCAGCTGGCCTTTATCGAGGACTGGTACTGGGCCACCGAGCGCCTGCCGGAACTGAGTTGGGAACCCAGGCCCGCCATCACCGGCCACGTCGAAACCCTGGTATTGCCCAGCGGCCCGGCGGATGCGCTGGAGAGTTGCGCACTGTATTTTCTCGAACTGATCCACCGCGCCCGGCACCGGCTGTGGATTGTCAGCCCCTATTTTGTGCCCGATGCCGCGGTGGTGTCGGCACTGCAGCTGGCGGCGCTGCGCGGCGTGGATGTGCGCATCCTGCTGCCGGAACTGGTCGACAAGGCACTGATCAAGCTGT
>JBFHRT010000312.1:0-3431 GCA_041591575.1 Spongiibacteraceae bacterium | reverse complement strand
GTGGTGGCGGTAGAGTCCCCCGGCTTCTACGGCGTGCTGCAACTGCTGGAGCAGCTCAATCTGCGGGTGGTTGAGGTGCCGACCTCTGTCGACACCGGTATGGATATTGATGCGCTGGAGGAGGTGCTGGAGCGCTGGAAGGTCAGTGCCTGTATTGTGTCGCCGGCGTTTGCCGCGCCGGGCGGGGCGCTGATGCCGCTGCGGGCAAAGCAGCGGCTGTTGGCGCTGGCAGAGCGGCACAATCTGGCGGTGATCGAAGACGATATCTATGCCGACACCGCGCTGGCCGGCGCGCCGGACCCGTTGAAGGCGCTCGATAGCAACGAGCGGGTGATCCTTTGCAGTTCCCTGTCCAAGAGCCTGTCGCGGGATCTGCGACTGGGCTGGGTTTCAGGGGCGCGCTGGCACGAGCGGATTCTCAAGTTAAAACTGGTGACGCAATTGGCCGGCTGCCGCTACCTGCAGCAGGGCGTGGCCGACTACATGAGCGACGGCAGCCTGGCCGCGCACTTGCGGCGCCAGCGCCACGAGTTGCGCGCCAATCGGGACCAGCTGCTCGCCGCGCTCCATACCTGGCCGGGGGAAGTCCGTGTCAGCACGCCGCAGGGAGGGCTGGCGGTGTGGGTCGAACTGCCCGAGCGGGTCGATACCCTGTCGGCCTATCTGCCAGCGCTGGAGCGCGGGGTGGTTATTACGCCGGGGCCGCTGTTCTCGGTGTCCGGTCAATTCAGCAATTGCCTGCGTATCAGTTTTGCCCACCCCTGGAACGACGCGCGCATGGCCGCGCTGGGGTTGCTGCCGGAACTGTTGCTGGGAGGATAGGCGCTGTATCTGCAACGCTATGTCGATGGGCCCGGGGGCCTAATGGGTAAGCAGATAAATAAAGAATCGCGACGTGATAAAGCAAAACGAGAAGAAGATCAGCGTCGACAAGAACCCGGAAAACAGCACCGGCAGGGGGTTGGTTTCGGCCATGCCCATCAGACGTTGGCGGCCAGCCTTGTTCTGGACGGCAAAAATAAGTGAGAAGGCCTGCCCGACGGCTTCGAGAAAGCCCAGGCGCTGTGTTTCGCTGTTGCCTGTATCTGGTGTCTTGTTCGTCTGTGACATGTATAACTCCCGTTAATACGCCAGCGTTACCGCTGCAGAACCGCCGCTGCGGACTGTAGCTGCTTACCGCTGGGCACTGTTGCAGCATAACGGCAATGTCAGCTTCATTTAAGGGGCAACTTTATTAAAATGAATGGGTACAGTTTGTTGCTGCAGCCAATATTGAAGATGAGCGGGCCCGACGCTGCGCCAAGGTGTAGCAGGCGCTGATGCTGGGGTTGGGGACTGTATCAGCCGCCAGTCATATTCATAAACCGCACAACCTGCGGTTCATCGTCCAGATCGAAATAGTGGCGCTCGGGCTTGAGGTCCATGGCGGCGACGATGGCCTGCTGCAGCGCCTCGCGGTCGCCCGGTTTTTCGTCCATCAGCTGCTTGAGGTCCATGGAGTGCTCGTTGCCCAGGCATAGCAGCAGCCGGCCCTCGACGGTGACGCGTACGCGGTTGCAGAGGTGGCAGAAGTTGTGGCTGTGGGGCGAGATAAAGCCCAGGCGGCTGCGGGAGTCGGCGAAGCGGTAGTAGCGCGCCGGGCCGCCGGTGGATTCGGTGGTGGCGGTGAGCGGGTAGCGTTGCTCGATGCGCGCGCGCAGCTCGTCGCTGGAGCAAAACGCGACGGCGCGGTCGTGCTCGTCGATGTGCCCCAGCGGCATTTCCTCGATAAAGCACAGGTCCAGCTCGCGCTGGCGGGCGAAGTCCACCAGTTCCAGCACTTCGTCGTCGTTGCGGCCCTTGAGAATCACCGCGTTGAGTTTGATGCGCTCGAAGCCGGCGCGGCGCGCCGCCTCGATGCCGGCCAGCACCTTGTGCAGGTCGCCGACCCGGGTCAGTTCGCGAAAGCGCTCAGGTTTGAGGCTGTCGATGCTGATATTGATGCCGGTCAGTCCGGCTTCGCGCAGCGGCTGGGCGAACTGCTCCAGGCGCGAGCCGTTGGTGGTGAGGTGCAGCTGCTCCAGCCCGTCCAGCCGGCCCAGGCGCTGCACCAGCGCCAGCAGGTTGTTGCGCACCAGCGGCTCGCCGCCGGTGAGGCGGATCTTGCGCACGCCCAGGGCGACAAAGGCCTCGGCGACGTCGTAGAGCTGTTCCAGGCTGAGGATCTGGCTGCGCGGCAGGAAGGTCATGTCCTCCGCCATGCAGTACACACAGCGGAAATCGCAGCGGTCGGTGACCGACAGGCGCAGGTAGTCGACGCTGCGGCCGAAGCGGTCGGTCAGAGTGGGGCCAGATCGGGCATTCATAGGATCGCCATGCTACCACAGCAGCAGGGGGTGGCGTAGATGACGAAACGGTCAGGAGCTGAGCCGGTGAACGCTGGTCTTGCGGCCGACTACTCGCGTTTAGCCGCGGCCTTGTAGACCTCTTGGCGTTCGCGTTTGCCGATGGCAATAACCACAACCGTCACCGTGTCATCGTGCACTTCATAGACCAGGCGGTAGCCGGCCTTGCGCAGCTTGATCTTGTAGCGAAACGGGTGCCCGTGCAGCTTGGCTGATGGATTTTTGGGGTTTTCTAGCCGCTCTTGCAGCTTCTTCTTAAGCTGTGCCTGGAGCTGGGTGGGTAGTGCTTGCCACTCCTTCCACGCATCCTTGCGAAAGGCGAGGCTATAGGTCACTCAGTTTGACCTCAATGATTTCCTGATCTTTTCTGGCATCGGCTATGGCGTTGAGTTCCGCGTCCTCAAGACGTTCCATCAGCAGCTCATAGGCCGCAGCTGGAATGGCATAAAAGTCTGGGGCATTGTGGTTGAGGACGACCACGGGCTCGCCGTGGTTGGAGGCGACAATGGCGCTTGGATTGCGTTTGAATTCGCTGATGCTGACGGCGAACTCCGCCAGAATTTTACTGGCCATAATAGGTGCCTGCTTTGGTGCTTTTGTTGGAGTCAATATTAGCTCCGTATTTGGCTCTTTATCAAGTGGCTTGCTAGTGGCGCGTAGCCAGGGCAATCGCACTGCCTTGTTTACAGCAGCGATAGCTGATCTCCCGCCTGTGGTGGTGGCTGGAACTGGCTGCAGTCCAGCTCGCTGAGGCGCCGGCCCGACAGGCCGTTGCGCTTCAGCGCCACGCGAAAGCGCTGCTGAATCAGTTCGGCGAAGATGCCCTGGCCGCGCATGCGTGTGCCAAACTGACTGTCGTAGAGAGCGCCCTGCCCTCTACCCCCGCGCCGCTCCTCAGAGCTCCTCAATTCGTTCTCGGCAAGGCGCCGTTCGCAGGGAAGAGTGGGGCTCTTTGCAAGAGCGGCAACGCGGCCGAGGGCGAATTGAGGGCTCCCTCCGGGCGAGCCGCTGGCTGGCCATCTGCGGCGTTGCCCTTGCTTGAAAGGG
>JBFHRT010000311.1:0-3433 GCA_041591575.1 Spongiibacteraceae bacterium | reverse complement strand
GTCTCCCGTCCAGCGTCAAGCGATACCCCGTAGCTCACTTGATTCCTCGTTACGACAATCGACTGCAGGACAAAACAAAACTGTGAACATTGCATCCAACACCCCCATTCTCGTCGGCGTCGCCCAGCAAACCTACCGCGATCAAGACAACCTAGAACGCACGCCGGTGAGCATGCTCACCGAGATCAGCGAACTGGCGCTGGCCGACAGCGGCCGCGCCGACAAACTGCGCGGCGCGCTGGATGCGGTGGTCACCGAGCCCAGCCTGCTGGAGGTGTCGCCGGAGCTGGGCGCGATGCTGCCGCAGTTCCCCGGCCCAGAGCTGGCCGCACGTCTGGGACTCGCCGGCGCGGCCTGCTACAAGGCTCCCGAGGGCGGCAACGGTCCGCAATTCCTGATCAATCACTTTGCCGATGCCGTCCATCGCGGCGAGCACCGCGCGGTGCTGATCACCGGCGGCGAGCTCACCGCCAGCTTCCGCACGCTGCTGGGCGGCGGCCAGGATATCGCTCACTGGGCGGCGGCCCGCGACGGCGACACCCGCCAGCCCTGGAGCAACCGCGAAGGCGCCAGCGAAGCCGAACGCGCCCACAACCTGTGGCTGCCGGTGAACATGTACCCGCTGTTTGAAAACGCACTGCGGCATCATCACCGCCGTGGCGTCGATGAACACCAACAGCGTCTGGGCCGGCTGATGCAACGGCTCAGCGATGTCGCCGCCGCCAACCCCCACGCCTGGTCCTACCAGCGCCCGCGCAGCGCCGAGCAGATCGCCAGTGCCGCAACCCTGGCCTTCCCCTACTCCAAGTACATGTGCGCGCAGATGAACGTGGATATGGGCGCGGCAGTCATTCTCACCACAGTGGGCCAGGCCATAGCGCTGGGCATAGACCGCGAGCGCTGGGTGTTTCTCAACGGCTGCGCCGACGTCAACGATATCTGGCACGTTAGCGAGCGCCCGGATTTCCACAGCGCCCGCGCCGTCGCCGTCGCCGGGCAGGCAGCGCTGCAGCGGGCCGGACGCCATATCCACGATATCGAGCTGCTGGACATCTACAGCTGCTTTCCCTGCGCTGTGGACCTGGCCTGCGAGGCGTTGGACATCGACCCCTTCGGTACGCGCGAACTCACCGTCACCGGCGGCCTGCCCTACTTCGGCGGCCCCGGCCACAGTTACAGCCTGCACGCGGTGGCGAGCATGGTGGAGCGGCTGCGCGACCAGCCCGGCAGTCACGGCCTGGTCAGCGCCAACGGCTGGTATATGACCAAGCAGTCCATCGGTGTGTACTCCACCGAAGCCACCGCAGCGGAGTGGCAGCGCGGCGACGACAGCGTGCTGCAGGCCCAGATTGACAGCGCGCAACACCCGCAACTGGACACCGCCCCCGAGGGCGGCGCCACCGTAGAAACCTACACTGTGGTCTGCGGCCAGAATGGCCCGGAACAGGGCGTGGTGATCGGCCGCTTGGACAGCGGTCGCCGCTTTATCGCCCACACCGCCGACGACGCCGCCACACTGAAGGACATGATGCGCGAAGACGTGATAGGCCGTCGCGGTCGCGTCAGCGCCGGCGAGCCGGTGAATCGCTTTGAGTTCAGTTGAAAACGCTCGACGGGAGACGGGAGACGGGAGACGGGAGACGCTAACAGCGGTGCGCATGGCGCACCCCAATGCCATTAACTTAAGGCACCCCGTGCGATTTTCATCGTATCAATTGCGGCGTCGATCCCCATTGTAGGCCGGAATAAGCGCTTTTTAGCCTTTCCGGCAAACGTCCGCAACACAAGCTTATGCGGACCTACCTCGCTAAGTTAATGGCATTGTGGCGCACCCTACGATCCGGTGGATGCACGCCGTGCGTCTCCGGCGCCGCAGGTCCCTACGGCGTCATTCCGGCGAAGGCCGGAATCCAGGGTGCGGACCGCTGCACTGGCGGCATCCGCCAATGCCGGAGCGGATTACAATGCCCAGGCACCTGGACCCCAGATCGCAAAAAGCGCGTCTGGGGTGACGGGGTAGTGAAAACTCACCTGGGGTGACGGAGTCAAAGGACCGGCCAGCAGACGTCCGCATGGCCACAACACTCGCTGCGCTCGCGGGCCACACTGACGCAAGCTTATGCGGACCTTCGTCGCTAAGTTAATGGCATTGCGGCGCACCCTACGGCGTCTGGCATCTAGCGCATTTTTATTTTCCAACCCTCTGATTTAGGTAGTTGTTATGCAAGACATTTTCGATATCCGCGACCGCGTGATCCTGGTCACCGGCGCCTCCAGCGGTTTCGGCCAGCACTTCGCCCGCTTTTTGGCCAGCCGTGGCGCCCGCGTGGTGCTCGCTGCCCGCCGCCAGCAGCGGCTGCAAGAAACCGTAGCGGAAATCACTGCCGCCGGCGGTCGCGCACTGGCGGTGAGCCTGGACGTGAGCGAGCGCGACAGCGTCCGCGCCGCCTTCGACGCGATCGAGCAGGCTTTCGGCCCGGTGGAGGTGCTTATCAACAACGCCGGCGTCGGCTACCACGGCTTTGCCATGGACGTCAGCGACGCCGACTGGCGCTCGGTAATGGCGGTGGACCTGGACGGGGTCTGGGCCTGCGCCCAGGAAGCGGCACAGCGCATGAAGGCGCACGGCGTGTCCGGCAATATCGTCAATATCGCCTCCATCATGGGCCTGGGCGTGCGCAAGGCGCTGGCACCCTATGCGGTGGCCAAGGCGGGCGTGATTCAGATGACCCGGGCATTGGCGCTGGAACTGGCACGGGACAACATCCGCGTCAATGCCATCGCACCGGGCTACTGCCGCACCGAGATCAACAACGACTTCCTCGATAGCGATGCCGGCGCCAAGCTGATTCGCGAGATTCCACAGAAACGGGTGGGTGACCTGGCCGAGCTGGAAGGCCCGCTGCTGTTGCTGGCCTCCGGTGCCGGCAGCTTTATGACCGGCTCAGTGCTGACCGTGGATGGTGGTCATACCTTGAGTATGGGGCCGGCGGCGGGCTGAGTGATTTAATTGTGCGACTGAAGTCGTCTACATGAAGTACCGCGCCCGGAATACCCCCCTGTAGGTACGGCTTTAGCCGTACATCGGCCCACTCATCGCACGGCAGGCACGGCTAAGGGGTATTGGTGCGACTGAAGTCGCATCTACCAGCAATAGCCACACAAAAAAGCCGGTAAGCACTCGCTTACCGGCGGATGTAGCGCATTAGACCTGATGAGGAGTAGCGTTAACCGCTACGAAATCGTTCTACAACTACCGCCAAGTACCTCTGTCTTTATCTATAGGCCATATCCGCGGGGGCTGCCAATAAATAGGCGAAAAAAACCGGCGGGCCGCGAGGAACGGTGCGCCGGTTGCAAATCTAATGCATAAAGTAGTGCAAGCCTGGAAGGACACTCGGTTCAATGGCAATACATCCCCGAGATACCGAAG
>JBFHRT010000310.1:0-3441 GCA_041591575.1 Spongiibacteraceae bacterium | reverse complement strand
GGGCCTGACGCTGATCTCCGCCGGCGCCGACAAGGCCTGCGAGGTGCTGGGCTCGGGCTGCCTCAGCCCCAACACCGGCAGCCTCAGCTACGGCACCACCGCCACCTACAACAACAGCAACCGCCGCTATGTGGAGGCCATCCGCCATATTCCGCCCTACCCCGCCGCCGTGCCCGGTACCTACAACACCGAGGTGATCGTGCAGCGCGGCTACTGGATGGTGAACTGGTTCAAGCGCGAGTTCGGCCTGCGCGAGCAGCGCCTGGCCCGCGAGCGCGGGGTGGCCACCGAAGTGCTGTTTGAAGACCTACTCAAGGCGGTGCCCGCCGGTTGCATGGGGCTGGTGCTGCAGCCCTACTGGTCGCCCGGCGTGCGCCAGCCCGGCCCCGAGGCCAAGGGTGCCATGATCGGCTTCGGCGACGTGCACACCCGCGCCCATATCTACCGCGCCATCATCGAGGGCCTGGGCTACGCCCTGCGCGAGGGCAAGGAGCGCATCGAGCAGCGCAGCGGCGTGCCCATCGACACCCTGAAAGTGTCCGGCGGCGGCTCCCAGAGCGACCAGGCCATGCAGATCACCGCCGACATCTTCGGCATGACCGCCGAGCGCCCCCATACCTACGAGACCTCGGGGTTGGGCGCCGCCATCAACGCCGCCGTCGGCGCCGGCCTGCACCCCGACTACGAGACTGCGCTGGCGCGCATGACCCACCCGGGTGATCGCTTCAGCCCCGATGCCGACAACCAGCGCACCTACGACCGCCTCTACCGTGAGGTGTACCGCAAGATGTACGACCCGCTGGCGCCACTGTACAAGGCGATTCGGCGGATTACCGGCTATCCGCGGTAGGCGCTGAGCGGGAGACGGGAGACGCAATAGTGCCTAAACTCGTCATCGCGTGGCCACAGCGCTTCGCGGGCCATGCTAAGGAGCGTTAGCGACGTGGCGATCTCCCGACGAACACCACCGTGCCAGCAAAATAGCCACTGCCACACTGGATGAGATTGCCGCGTCACCCAGCCGCAAAAAGCGCGGCTGGGTTCCTCGCAATGACGGCACCGATAGATGGCACGGCACTGGGAAAAATCGTCGTCATCGCGACGACCGCCATGGACGGCGGAAGTGCGGAAATTGCAGGAGCAAATTTCCGCTAGCGTGTAAGCGACGCGGCGATCTCCATCCCCTCGCTGCCAAGCTGAAGGAGATCGCTACGCCTTCGGCTCGCAATGGCGAGCCGAAGCAGATGGCTAAACAGTAGCCGACGAAAGCGCTATACTGCCGCGTTTTTCGCCGCGCCGTCGCCCCATGTCCGACCTGCTCTGGTACCAATACGCCCTGATCGGCCTGATCTTCGTCTGGAGCGGCTTTGTGCGCTCCGGGCTGGGATTTGGCGGCGCGGTGCTGTCGCTGCCTTTCCTGCTGCTGGTGCACAATGCGCCGCTGGTCTACCTGCCCATCATCTCGGTGCACCTGCTGGTGTTCTCCAGCATCACCATTATCGGCAACAACTTCCGCCATAAATCCGGCGGCAATCACGCAGAACAAACGGCGGCAGCGCAGGCCGGCGGCACCGTGGACTGGGCCTACCTCAAGCGCTTGCTGGCCATTCTTATCGTACCCAAGCTGATCGGCGTGTTCGGCCTCATCACCCTGCCGGCGGCAGTGATGAGCACCATCATCTTCGCCATCGTCTCGGTATACGCGCTGTCTTATATTCTCAACCGCCCGTTTCGCAGCAACAGCCCGGCGCTGGACGCGCTGTTTCTGGTGCTGGGCGGCTACATCAGCGGCACCTCGCTGATCGGCGCGCCGCTGATCATCGCCGTGGTGGCCCAGCACGTGGCCAAGCACCAGCTGCGCGACACCCTGTTCGCGCTGTGGTTTATTCTGGTCACCATCAAGATGGCGGCCTTTATCTACGTCGGCGTCGACCTGCAGCTGATCCATCACCTGTGGCTGCTGCCCTGCGCCGCCATCGGTCATATTGTCGGCCTGCGTGTGCACCAGCGCCTGCTGCAGGCGGAAACCCCGGCCTTCTTCCGCGCCCTCGGCAGCGTGCTGCTGGCCATCAGCGCCGTCGGCCTTTACCAGGGGCTGACTGCCTGATTCCCCAGGCGGGCGTCACATTCCATTGCCCGCCACTTTCCATTACCATAAGCGCCCTTCGGAGAGGTGGCTGAGTGGTTGAAAGCGCACGACTCGAAATCGTGTTTACGGTAACCCCGTAACGAGGGTTCGAATCCCTCCTTCTCCGCCAATCATGTAAAAGGCCACCCTTGCGGTGGCCTTTTTCGTTTATGCGATGCAGGACGGTATGAAAGAACGCTGTTTTTGCAAACAAGGACTCAACAAACGCGCAGCGCGCGTTTGGACGCCGCAGCGCAGCGAAGACGCTCCGCAGGGGTGAGCCCGCACAGCGGGCGAATCCATCCCGCCCTCATTCCCCCGCCCCGCCCCAACCCCGTCATTGCGAGTGGCGTAGCGGCGCGGCAATCTCCCGCCAGCCACTGCCAATCTGGGAGAGATTGCCATGCCCTGGGCTTTAGCCCGGAATTGGTCAATCCCCACGGCGCCGTCTACGCTTTAGCGGACCGGGTAAACCCGTCCACGGGGAAGCGGCGAGATGAAAGGCGTGATATTCAATGCGCTGGCCAGTGCGGTGGCCACCGACTACGGCAGCCAGCCCTGGCGCGAGGCGGTGGCAGAATCCGGCGTCGACGGCCGCTATCATGACATCGGCAATTACGACCACAGCGAGCTGCTGGTGCTGATCAACGCACTGGCACGCAAGCTGGATACCGATGCCGAGGAACTGGTGTACTGGTTTGGCACCCGCGCCGTACGCCAACTGCACTCCGCCTGGCCGCGCTTGTTTGCCGGTTACCACAGCAGCCTGGCGCTGCTGATGGACCTCAACAACCTCGCCCATCACCATATTGCCCCGCACTTCCCCGGCGCCGAGGCGCCCCGCTTTGACTACCCCCATGTCGGCGAGCGCGAACTGCAGCTCAGCTACGACTCGCCCCAGCGGCTGTGTCATTTCACCGAGGGCCTGATCGCCGGCACTGGCGCACTGTATGCCGAGCGTCTGGATGTGTACCAGACGCAGTGCGTACTGCAGGGCAACGAGCGCTGTGTGTTCCGGGTACAGCTCTGCTAGCCTGGAAGCCGCCCAATTATTGATATCAATCTATGAGCCATTGTAGAAAGGCACGGTAGATCATGCCTGCGAGTGCCCTTTCCACCACGCCATGGAGGCCTGCCGATGTCAGAGTCCACCGCAGAACGCCCTGTCCCGACCATTCAACCGCGCCGGCTGAGCTTCCCAGCACCGCCGGATCTGGCGCAGCACTGGCGCGCCAGCAACCCGCTGATCACCGGCTTTTTCTACGCGCTGTCGGCGACCTTTCCCGACGGTGAGCGTTTTTTCATCGACTCGG
>JBFHRT010000309.1:0-3458 GCA_041591575.1 Spongiibacteraceae bacterium | reverse complement strand
TTGCCGGTGAACAGGTCGCGCTCCCACCAGCTGGCGCCGGACTCCAGCAACTCGCGCTCAGTGTCGCTGATGTTCGGCGCCGCGCGCGCCATGCGACGATACAGCGGGGCCGACAGCAGGCGCTGGCGCAGCCCCTCGATATTGATCGGCAACAGCAGCGAGACCAGCAACGCCAGCCACAGCGGGTGGCGCAGCGATGGCAGCGCAGCACCGGCCAGCAGCCAGGCCAGCGCAAACACCAGCGAGCCGCGCGCCAGCGACAGCTCGCGATCAAAGATCAATAACAGCACCAGTAGCAATCCCAGCAGCGCCAGTAGTAATGACAGTACCGACATGACTCGCCCCTGCCTGCGGCCAATTTTTTCAAGCATAGTGCATAACCGCGTTCGCCAACGGCGCGGTACTTATGATAAAAAAGAGCGCCATTCCAGCCCGCACTGACCGCTCGCAGCCATGCTCCGCCGCTTCCGCGCCACCACCGCGCCCTCCGTTCCCCGGCCCGCCAAATCCCTGGCCGCCCTGCTCGCTCTCGCAAGCCTGCTGGCGGGCTGCGCTGGCAAGGCCGCTGACGGCGGTGCCGCACCCGGGCAGCTCAGCACCCATATCTACGACGACGGCACCAAGCTCTTCGTTTACAACCTGCGCAGCGACGAGCGCCTGTTTGCGCTGTCGCCGCTGGATTACCGCGCTGGTTTTAGCGACGGCAAACGCGTGTACAGCCCTGAGGAACTGCGCAAGCGCAGTGCACGCAGGCTGCGCAGCGGCCTGCAGCGCAGCCTGGAAAGCTCCCAGTACTGCCGCGAGGGCTTTATTACACTCAGCAGCTACGCCAGTTACGGTGTGGCCAGCCTGCGCGGTGAGTGCCGCGACGCCGCCACCGCCAGCGACCGCCAGCGCTTTCCCAACCTCGACGGCAACGCCCAGCGCTGATCACTTGCCCGACGGCAAAACCCCATGCCAAGATGGCGCTAATCCCCGCATACGGACCCATGCGATGACCTATTCCAAAGCCTTCGCGCTGGCACTGCTGTCAGCGGGCCTCGCTGCCTGCAGCGGCACCGCGCTGAAACCCAGCGAAACCGAACAGTTCGACACCCACATCCATGCCGATGGCAGCAAGCGCTTCACCTATACCGTGGAAGACCGGGAACGCCGCAAAACCCGCACCTATGTGCAATTGGAAGACCAGCGGCTGGATGACCTGCGGCAACCGCCGCCGGGTCCGGAAAACTCGCGCCAGCGGGAACTGGCTCAGGCCGAGTGGCGCTTCTACCAGCTGCTGAACACCAAGCTAAGCAGCAGCGGCTATTGCCAGAAGGGCTATATCGAACTGGACGCCGATATCGGCCTGTACAGCGCCAACCTGCGTGGCGAGTGTCGCGAGGGCGCCAGCAGCGAGGATCGCCAGCGCTTTCCCAATCGCCAGCCGCAGCCGGCCCCCGGGCGCTGATACCGTGGCCGACCAGGCCAGTGCCGACACGGAGGCACTGCTGACCCGTTTTATTGACGCCCAGCAGCTGCCCGCCGACTTTGGCGATCTCGCCCGGCGCCACTACCTGCCGCTGTGCGACTGGGTACTGGAGCAGCGTGGCACGGGGCCGCTGACTCTGGGCATCAACGGCTCCCAGGGTTCTGGCAAGTCAACACTGGCGGAATTACTGGAACTACTGCTGCAAGACGGCCATGGCCTGCGCGTCGCGCGGCTGTCCATGGACGATATCTACCTCACCCTCGCCCAGCGCCAACGACTGGCTGAAGAAGTGCACCCGCTGCTGCGCACCCGCGGTGTGCCCGGCACTCACGATGTGGCGCTGGGGGTGAACACCCTGCGCCGGCTGAAAGCCCTGAACAGCACCGAGCGGCTGCCCCTGCCCCGCTTCGACAAGGCCAGCGACGACCGTTCAGCCCTGGAGCACTGGCCCCAGGTGCAGGGCCCGCTGGACGTGATCATTTTCGAGGGCTGGTGTCTGTGCTCGCCGCCGTCGGCGCCGGATGAGCTGGTAGCGCCCGTGAACGCGCTCGAGGCCGAGTGCGACAGCGACGGGCGCTGGCGCCGCTATGTCAATGCCCAGCTGCGCGACCACTACCCGCCGCTATTTGCCGAAATCGACCGGCTGATCATGCTCAAAGCCCCTGATTTCGACTGCGTCTACCGCTGGCGGGCGCAGCAGGAGCAGCAGCTCGCCCAGCGCCGCAGCGGCCGCGGGGTGATGAACGAGCCTGAGCTCCGGCACTTTGTGCAACACTACCAACGGCTGACCACCGCCACCCTTCAGCACTTGCCACAGCGGGCAGATGTGGTATTTCATTTAACATCGGATCACCGAATTCGCCACTCTGAGTACCGCCGTTGAAACACCAGGGGCACTTCAGCGACAACGCCGCCCGCTATGCCGCCGCCAGGCCGCGCTATCCGGCGGCGCTGTATGACTACATCGCCCTGCTGGCCTGCGATCACGATTCCGCCTGGGACTGCGCCTGCGGCAACGGCCAGGCGGCAGTGGCGCTGGCCCGGCACTTTGAGCGGGTGGAGGCCACCGACGCCAGTGCACAGCAGGTTGCGCGCAATTTTCCACACCCCCGCGTTCACTACGGCGTTCAGAGCGCCGAACAGACCCAGTTCGACGACCACCATTTCGACGCCGTCTGCGTGGCGCAGGCACTGCACTGGTTCGACCTGCCGCGATTCTGGGACGAGCTGCAGCGGGTGCTCAAGCCCGATGGCCTGTTCTGTGCCTGGGGCTATAGCTGGTCCTCGGTGGAGAGCAACATCGACGATGTCATTGAACAGGAACTGCTGCCAGTGATTGCCCCCTACTGGGCGGCGGAGAACAGCCTGCTGTGGAATGATTACCGCGACATTGACTGCCCGCTGCAGCGTATCGACGCCCCGGATTTCGCCATGTACCACGACTGGACCCTGGATACTTACTTCGACTACCTGCGCACCTGGTCGGCGACCCAGGCCTGCATCAGCGCCATGGGCGAGGCCTTTTTCCAGAAAGCCAAGACCGCCGTCGCCCAGCACTGGCCGGCCGGCGAGGTCAAGCGCGTGCACACTCCCCTGTGTCTACTTTGCGCTACCCCTGAATAATCATCCCTGAATACTCACTATATAGTTCCCGCCCTCATAAGCACCCATCCAAAAACTCATAGCTAACACCACAGGTAATGCGCGGATATTTCTGGCTGTGACACTGTTAGTGCACACGCCTGCGGTGCCTGTTAACTTGGAAAAAACAGTAACAGCACAAGCCTTTTTCGCTGTGCCTTTAAAGTGCGAAACAGCTATTTTTTTCGGATTTTTTCTCCGTATTTACCCTTACTCCTCGCAGTGTTTGCTAGCTTTAAATCAGGGGATGCCGATGTACGAAGTGGGATAAGGGGGAAAGCACCATGGCCATGCACAAACCAACACCAAGCGCGCCACAATCACTACTGGACGAATTCATCCGCGG
>JBFHRT010000308.1:0-3459 GCA_041591575.1 Spongiibacteraceae bacterium | reverse complement strand
CGGGGTGTCGGGCAGGGCGTCGAGGTTGATGTCCAGGCGCAGTTCCACCTCGCCGTTGGCGCGCATCAGCGTCACCGTGGCGGTGCGCGGCGGCAGCGTGAAGCGGGCGCCGAGGATGAAGCCGGTGAGACTGAGCAGGCCGCCGTGGCGGTGGCCCATGCCGAAGGCATCCATCAGCGGCTTGAGTTCGGCCAGCCCCAGCGCGCGGTCGACGTCGAAGGTCACCTGCTGGCCGCCGGCGCGGCGTCCGCAGCGAATGGTGGTGTAAAACGGCACCAGCCCCGGCAGCGCCTCCAGCGCCGTGCGCGTCATCTCGTACACCGGCGCTGGCAGTGCGTCGGCGGTGTCCGGCCCCCACTCATAGCTCACGGTGGCCTCGGACACGCCGCCGCGGTCCAGGCCGGTGCTGTACATGGCACCGAAACCCTGGCCGTGGCCGTTGCGGCCGGCGAAGGGTTCCAGACGGCCGTCCAGCCAGTGCAGGGCATCGCGCCCCAGCTGGCGATAGACGATGCCGCGCACGGCGTGGCTGGACAGCTCGCGGCGGTCGTTGGCGCTGCTGCGGCCGTCGCCGGGGTTGACCAGGAAGGCCAGGGTGTTGGCCGCGGTCTCCGAAAAGTTGGGTTCGAAGGGCCGCGGGCAACAGCCACTGGCGGCGTCCAGCGACCAGTCCAGGGACTGATCCAGGGCGCCGCTCACCTCCGGCAACTGGGTTGGGTCATAAGTCAGCAGGCGCTGCGAAGCGCTGTGCAGCAGCGACTTGGCGGCGTCGGCGGCGCGTTGTCTGCGGTACATGGCAATGGTCTCCCTCGCAGCTGGCGTTGAGCAGTGCCTACTCGGTCAGCAGCGCATTGAGCTGGTCCATGGACGGCATCTGCCCCTGGCTGATCATGTTGCGCAGCTCGGCAATTCCCGCCGAGCCGTTGCCGTTGGCGGCGCCGTTGCGCGCAGCGCCGTTCAGCCCCAGCGGCGGCAGGCTGGGCGCGGCCACGGTCTCGGTGGGCTGGCGATACTCGTCGACAGTGCTGTCGGTGACACCATTGACCGCCAGCCAGTACTGCACGGCGCGGAACAGGGTCTGGGTTTCCTCGAAGCTGAGGTCCCCGGCCTGCTCGCTGCGCGTTGGCGTCTGGTTCAGGGTGAACAGCGAGCGGTAGCTCGACAGACTCCACACCGCGTGCTTGTCGGCAATCAGGTTGAGGATCTTGCGGGTCTCGTCGGCCAGGGTGCGGTGCTTGACCACATTGACGGTGGTGCCGAACTCGCGCTGCGCCACGCGCTCGATCACCTGCCAGGGGGTGTTGACGCCGTAGGCCTCCAGCACCTGGTGCAGCTGCAGGATTTCCATGGCCTTGGCGATCTGCCGGGTGAGGCGCTCGGCGGCGAAATAGGTGCCGGCCCAGCCGTACAGCGAGATGTTGGCGGCCAGATCGCGGCCGGCCTTGCGCACATACTCGGCACTCATGCTGAGGCTGCGGGCGCCGCCGCTGCGCGGGTCGAACAGGCTGCCGATGCTCTGCTGGCGCTCGAACTCGGATACCGAAGAGATAAAGCGCAGCAGCAGGGTGTTGAGTTCAATGTTGGGATTGACGTCCTGGCTCACCTGGCCGCCGCTGGCACCCAGCGCGCGGCTGTACTGCGACCAGCGCGCCGCCTCGGACAGACGGTCTTCGCTGGCCCAGTAGTAGCTGTCCAGTTTGCGTGCGCCCTCGTCGTAGCCGATCGGCAGCAGCCCGGCCATAAACAGCTCGACGATGCGGTCGGTGACCTGGAAGAAGCGCATCTGCTCCAGCTGGAAGCCGACGTAGAGGGTGGCAACAGCGCGGATGTTGTCCGGCTCGATCTCGTCGCTGCCGCCGTTGGCATCGGTCAGCGGCGGCAATTCGACGCGGCCGATGCCGGCGCCGCTGCCGTCGTCGGACTCGCCCGCGGCGCCCGACAGGTACAGGGTGCGCACCATGTTGTCGAAGCCCGGTGAGCCCGGCGGCCGCCGCTTAAAGGCCTCGGCAGCCTTGCGCCCCAGGCGGGCAAAGTCCTGGAAGAAAATCCGGCCGCTGTCGGGGTCCAGCAGTTTCACCACACTGGCATAGGCCTGCTGGTAGATGCCGATGCGCTGGGCGCCGTTGGGCAGGAACACCTCGGAACCGGAGCCGTTAAGCGGCACCGTGTGGCTGGGGTCGGCGGAGCCGGACAGCTCCGTGTACAGGCGCTGCACCTGCTTGAAGAAGGCCGGCGACGTGTAGTCGTTCTGGCCCTCCACCAGCAGCAGGCCGGTGGTGGCGGCGACGTAGGAAGCGCCGCTGTTGCCCAGTTTTTCCAGGGCGCGGGTAACCGCCAGGAGAAACTGTTTCTGATAGTCAGGTTCGCTGAAGCGGCCGGGCAGGCTCCCGGTGTCAAACGCGAACCGCTCGATGTCCACTGGATCAGCCATGGCTGGGGCCTCCTCTTGCGCTGCGGTTTGGTAGAACTCGTTGAAGTGGTCGTCGTCGCCGGATCGCTCCAGCGCCAGGCTCTTACGCACAACGGCGAACAGCGGCCACAGGTGTCGGGGTTGGTCGAAGTAGCTGTCGATGAGTTTGCGCAGGCGCTCCGGCGCCTCAGCGTCGACGCTGCCCCTGTCCGCCTTGACCGCATCGAGCACGGCGTCGCGCACGATGTAGGTCAGCGGCTCGCGCATCACCGCCCGCAGTTTTTCCGGCGGCGCGTCATCGGGCACCTCGTAAATCTGTTTTTCCATGTCCTGCACCGAGCGGCCGAAACGCTGGTAGGCACCGTTGACCAGGCGCAGCACCGCGGGGCGAATTTTGTCCCAGCGCGGTTCCTCGCGGTCGAAGCCGTTGCGCAGGATCCAATTGACGATGCGATCCTTCACTTCGTCGCGAACACTTTGGTTGTTTGCCATGAGGTTTCTCCTTACGGTGTCAGCACGCCGTCCAGGGTCTGCAATGCCCGCGCGGCGTCGAGCATGCCGTAGCCGGTTTCCGGGTTGTGGGTTGCACTGCCACTGCGCTGGGCCGACTGGGTCAGCACCTGCAGCGCGGTGGCCGCGTTCAGGTCGTGGCCGCGGCGCAGCGCGCGCGCAGCCAGCAATGCGGCGGCGCCGGCGACAAAGGGCGCGGCGTGGCTGGTGCCGGTGCTCTCGCGATAGCCCTGCATGCCGATGGAAACAATGTCTTCGCCGGGCGCGCACAGGGCGATGTGTTCTCCCCAGGTGGAAAAGGCCGAGCGCTGGTTGCGTCCATCCATCGAGCCCACCGCAATGACGCCGGGCAGCGCGGCGGGGAAGTAGTCCTCGCGCTGGCCGGAGTTGCCGATGGCGGCGACGGGAATGACGCCGCGGGCCAGGGCGTAGTCGATGACGTCGGCGTGCGGGGGTGGCGCGTCGCCGTCCAGCTGGTTGCGCGCGGTGCCGAAACTCATGTTGAGGACCTTGGCGCCCAGGTCCACCGCCACCTTGAT
>JBFHRT010000307.1:0-3465 GCA_041591575.1 Spongiibacteraceae bacterium | reverse complement strand
GCTGCTGCCGGCCATGGGCGGGCTGGACCTGTCGCCCATCCTGTTCCTGCTGTCCATCAATATCCTGGTGGTACTGCTGGCCGCCGGCGCCCAGCAGCTTGGGCTGCACCCGAAGATGGTACTGGGATTGCTGGGTTTTCTGGCGTATTAAAGCGGTCGGAAGTCGGACGTCTGAAGTCGGACGCGGGCGGCTTTGCCGCCTGAAACCCTGATTGGATTCGACCGCACGTCACCATGATTGAACAAACTGCGTTTTACCGCTGGCAAGGCGACGATCTGCTGCTGCACTGCCATCTGCAGCCCGGCGCCAAGCGCAGCGAGTTCGCCGGCGAGCACGGCGGCCGGCTGAAGCTGCGCATCGCCGCGCCACCAGTGGAGGGCAAGGCCAACGCCGCACTGATTGCCTTCCTGGCCAAGGCCTTTGGCGTGGCGAAAAGAGCGGTGAGCATCGAGGCCGGCGAGCTGGGCCGGCAGAAAACGCTGCGCATCGCCGCGCCGCAGCGGCTGCCGGTGGAGTTGGGAATCCCCTCGCCGGACGCTGGACGGGAGACGGAAGACGCTTAACAAAGACAACGCGAAGCAGTACCGCTTTTGCGTCTCCCGTCTCCCGTCCAGCGTTTTGCGCCCCACGACTTCCGTTTCGCCCAGTGCCCCCGTAAACTGCGCTATTTTCCCGCAGGTAGAAGTTACCGCCGCATGACCAACCCGCTACCGGCCGACTCCGTGGGCATTGTCGAGCCCCGCAGCCACCGCTTCGAGCAGCCGCTGGAGCTGGCCTGCGGCCGCGCGCTGCCGTCCTACGATGTGGTCTACGAGACCTACGGCGAACTCAACGCCGCGCGCTCCAACGCCATTCTCATTTGCCACGCGCTGTCCGGCCACCACCATGCCGCCGGCTACCACAGCGCCGACGACAAGAAGCCGGGCTGGTGGGAAGTGTGTATCGGCCCCGGCAAGCCCATCGACACCAACCGCTTCTTCGTGCTCAGCATCAATAATATCGGCGGCTGCCACGGCTCCACCGGCCCCGCCTCCATCAACCCCGACACCGGCAAGCCCTGGGGACCAGACTTTCCGCCGCTGCGCTGCCGCGACTGGGTGGACTGCCAGCGGCGCATGATGGGCCTGTTCGGCATCGAGCAGTGGGCGGCGGTGATCGGCGGCAGCCTCGGCGGTATGCAGGCCATGCGCTGGGCGCTGGAATATCCCGACGAGCTGCGCCACTGCATCGTCATCGCCTCGGCGATGAAGCTCACCGCGCAGAATATCGCCTTCAATGAGATCGCCCGCGCCGCCATCACCGCCGACCCCAACTTCCATGAAGGCCGCTATCTGGAGCACGGCGTTATCCCCGCCCAAGGGCTGGCGCTGGCGCGCATGGTTGGCCACGTCACCTACCTGTCGGAAGACGGCATGGGCGAGAAATTTGGCCGCGACCTCAAGATCGGTGATTTCGGCCTGGGCAAAGACAGCCCGGTGGAATTCCAGGTGGAGAGCTACCTGCGCTACCAGGGCGACGTGTTCTCGCGCAGCTTCGACGCCAACACCTACCTGCTGATGACCAAGGCGCTGGACTACTTCGACCTCGCCCGCGAATACGGCGACGACCCGGTGGCGGCCTTCAGCCACGCCCGCTGCGCCTTTATGGTGATGTCCTTCACCAGCGACTGGCGCTTCGCGCCGGGGCGTTCGCGGGAGATCGTCAACGCGCTGGTGGCGGCGGGCAAGCCGGTGAGCTATGCCGAAATCGAAGCCAACCACGGCCACGACGCCTTCCTGCTGCCACTGCCGCGCTATCTGGACGTGTTCAACGCCTATATGGAACGGGTAACCGCGGAGCTCGACCATGCGTCTTGACCTCACTCTGCTGCAACAGTGGGTGCGCCCGGGCTCACGGGTGCTGGATTTGGGCTGCGGCGACGGCGCGCTGCTGGCGGCGCTGCGCGACAACCGCCAGGCCGATGGCCTCGGCGTAGAAATCGATCCCGCGCAGCTCAGCGCCTGCCTGCGCCGCGGCCTCAATGTCATCGAACAGGACCTCACCGAGGGCCTGGCCAACTTCGGCGACGACAGCTTCGACGTGGTGGTGATGGCCCAGGCGCTGCAGACCCTGCGCTATCCCCACCGGGTCATCGACGAAATGCTGCGGGTCGGCCGCGAGTGCATCGTCACCTTCCCCAACTTCGGCCACTGGCGCAACCGCCTCTACCTGGGCCGCCGCGGGCGCATGCCGGTGTCAAAATTTTTACCCTATACTTGGTACGACACCCCCAACATCCACTTCTTCACGGTCAGGGATTTTGAGGAGCTGTGCCAGCAAAAGGGCATTCGCGTGCTCAACCGCAGCGTGGTCAACGCCAACAATGCCCAGAGCCCCCTGGCGTCGCGCTGGCCGAACCTTTTGGGTGTCACTGCGGTCTACCATATAAGCAAGTAGTGACGCCGTTGGCGGCCGCAGCTGCCGGCGCGCCACCCGACAACACCCGAAATGAGAAGACACCCGATAGAGAAGGAGAGCCCCATGTCGAAGCGTTTATTTGCGGCTGTGATCTGGGTGGGCGCGCTGCTGTTGAGCGCCGGCGCCTGGGCCGAGCAGAAGAAAGACTTCGGCAAGTACGAAGTACACTACAGCGTGATCAACTCCACCTTCCTCACCCCCGAGGTTGCCAAGGCCTACGGCATCACCCGCGGCAAGGACCGCGCCATCGTCAACATCGCGGTGCGCGAGAAGCGCGACGAGGGCGGCACCGCCGCCAAGCGCGCAGTAGTGACCGGCTCCAGCTCCGATTTGATCCACAAAACCAAGCTGGATTTCCACGAGATCGACGAACGCGACGCCATCTATTACATCGCCGAGCTGCGCATCGCCAACAAGGAAAAGCGCGACTTCCGCATCAAGGTGCAGCCTGACCCCAACCGGCCGCCGTTCTCGCTCAACTTCAACAAGACCCTCTATACCGACTGAACACCAGGGCGCCCTCCCCTCACCGCGGCGGAGCCGTTACACTAGCCGCCGCGAAGCGCGCCCGGTGCGCGCATCCCTCCCTGCATTCACTTGCAGTCTTTTGCATCAATGAGTGGAACAACGACGTGACTCAGGAAGTAGTACTGGCCAGCGGCAACCGCGGCAAACTCCGGGAATTACAGCAGCGACTGGGCGAAACCGGCCTGGTGCTGCGCTCACAGGCCGAGTTCGAGGTGCCGGAAGCCGACGAAACCGGGCTGACCTTTGTCGAAAACGCCCTGCTCAAGGCGCGCAACGCCGCCCGTCACACCGGCCTGCCGGCCATCGCCGACGACTCCGGCCTCAGCGTCGACGCCCTGGGCGGGCGCCCCGGCATCTACTCGGCGCGTTTTGCCGGCGCCGGCGCCTCCGATGCCGACAACAACGCCAAATTGCTGGAACTGCTGGCCGATACCCCCGAAGCCGAACGCGGCGCCGAATTTATCTGCGCCCTGGTCTAT
>JBFHRT010000306.1:0-3475 GCA_041591575.1 Spongiibacteraceae bacterium | reverse complement strand
CCGACAACTGCCACAATGCTCACGACACCGAGTCACAGTGTGCAAGCACCAGTGGCGGACCCGGCGGCCTGGCCGAGGCCGACCTGTTCCTCAAGCACTGGGTGCCCCAGATCCTGGCTTCTCCAGCCTATAAAGAGGCCGGCATGCTGGTGATCCTGTTCGATGAAGCCAACTTCGGCCAGGGCAGCGACGAGGATTTCGACGGCTGTTGCGGACAGGAGCTGGACGGCGGCCTGCGTCACCGCGGTGCCGATCTCGGTCTCAACGGCATTACCGGGCCCGGCGGCGGCCGCTTCGGCACCGTGGTGCTGTCGCCCTTCACCAAGGCCGGAACCCAAAACGACACCAAGTACAACCACTACAGCATGGTGCGCACCATTGAAAACCTGCTGGGGCTGAACGACATTCACTTCGATCCCTACGACAGCACCCCCATCGGCGACCGGTTGGCAGCGCTCAACAGCGATGACGCAACCACCCGCGACGCAGCGATTGCCGCGGTGACGGTCGCAGCCGGAGCCGAGGATCACCAGCGCTATATCGGCTACGCGGGGCTGCCGGCCAGCGAGGGCATGCATGCCTTTGGTGGCGATGTATTTAACTGCGAACCGAAGTAAAGCAGCCGGAGGTCTGACAGCGGAAGTCGGACGCTACATACAAGAGTGAGAGGCGGTGCGCATGGCGCACCGTTTTTTACTTCAGGGGGTCGGACCTCCGAGAGCCAAGCGAAGACGGTCAACGCCGGCGGCTTTCTCAATCCACCAACGAGCACCCCACCCGCCTGCTACAACGACTTCAAAAACCAGATCAGGTTTTCCCGGTCCCGCTTCGGCAGCGCCACCCAGGCATCGCGCGCAGCCGCTGCCTCGCCGCCGTGCCAGGCGATCGCCTCTTTGAAATTGCGCGCGCGACCATCGTGCAGAAAACCTACCTCTGAGCCTCCCACCGCCTTGGCCAGGAGAATACCCCACAGCGGCGGTGTGCGCCATTCGCGCCCCGAGGCCGCAAACTCCTCCACGCCGTCGGCCAGGGCCTCACCCATGTCGTGCAGTAGCATGTCGGTGTAGGGCCAGATCAGCTGCCGTGACAGCGCCGGCGCATCGGCCAGCTCGCCGGTGCGCCAGCGCGGGCGGTGACAGCTGGCACAACCCAGCGACTGGAACAATTGCTTGCCGGCCAGCACTTCGGGTGCCTCAACCCAGCGTCGCGCCGGCACCGCCAGGTGGCTGGAGTAAAACACCACCGCGTCTTCAATGCTCGCATCCAGCTCCGGCTCGCCGCCGCTGGCAGCAGCCGCACAGCCGCGCTGGGCCGGGCTGCAGATTTCTGTGGGCAACAGCCGCGAAGTGATGCCGATATCGTTAACAAAAGCCGCCAGGCTCTGCTGGCGCACCGTGGGCTGGCTGGCCTTCCAGCCGAAGCGGCCGAGGGCGGACTCGGCTTTGGCGATATCCCAGACACGGTTGGCGCGCCCGGAGATACCGTCGCCATCACGGTCATCGGGGTCGGCCCCGGCGAGGATGTCGGCGGCGGGAATGGCTTCCAACAGGCCGAGACCGATCATCGGCGGTGCTACCCGCAAGCCGTAACGCGCCTGCGGATGCAATTCACCGTAGCCCAGCGCCTCGAGTGTCAGCAACGGTTCGCGCAGGCGGATGACCTCACCGCCGGCCAGGCGCAGCTCGCGCTCGCGCCAGTTCACCGCCAGCCGCGCCTCCGGCACCACCCCCGGCACCGCACGGTCCTGAATCTGGCCGCCGTACACCGGGTCCGCCACTACCCCCGCCCGCTCCAGAGCGGCGGCATCGCCGGCGGACTGGGGCAGCGCCACGCGCAGCAATGCCGATATCGCGGAGTCATCGGGGCCCAGCGGCGGGTGGCCGCGACCATCGCGGATATGGCAGTCCTGGCAGGCACTGGCGTTGTACAGTGGGCCCAGGCCGTCACGGGCGGCACTATCGGCCGGTGCCACCACCCAGGGGTTGGTAAAAAAGGCATTGCCGATCGCAAAGGTGCTGCGCTGCGCCGGCGCCAGATTGGCTGCCGGCTGGGAGTAGGCCTCGCGCGACAGTTCCACCCCGGGGTTGAGCTTTTGCAGGGTGGTGGCACCGCCGGACAAACCCTCGTCGAGCTCGGCCACCGCAAATTCGCGGTCGCTGTCGCAAGCGCTCAGGGCCAGCGCGACCGCGCAAGTTAGGATGAGTCCGCGCATCAGGCCTCCGACCGCGCCGGGTTGAGCGCGCCCAACGCCAGCGCCTCGCCGGCAGCCTCCAGCAGCGCCGCCTGAGCGCGCAGGGCCGCGATCGCGGCCTCGATCAGCGCCGCGCCCTCGGCGTTGCCAGGTGCAATCAACTGATCGAAACGCTCGCCGGCCTCACCGCGCTGGCGCAGCGCCGCCAGCGCCTCGCGCGTGCGCGCAAAGGCCGCATCCAGTTGTGCCGCCAGCGCCGCATCGCGGCTCGCCACCAGCGCCGCCAGTGACGGCACCGCCAGCTGGCTGCCATCGCTGCGGCGGTAACGTCCGTAGTAGAAGTTTTCAATGCCCAGGCCGTTGAACCACAGCGAATTGTGGGTATCGTCACTGAAGCAGTCCTGTTCTTCCTCGGGCGCATGGGTGAGCAGTGCCACCTGCATGCGCTCTCCGGCCAGCTCCTCGGCAGACAGGCTGACCAGGCCAAACAGCAGCTGCCGCAACCCGGCGTTGACGTCGCCGGCTACCAGCCGGCTGCCGTAGCTGCCCTCGCCGCCGCGCCAGTGCTGACGCATCTCCTGCAGGTGTTCGCGCAACAGCAATGCCACCGTGCGCAGGTATTCGCGGCGCTTGCGGCAGGGCGCCACACTAGCGGCAGGCTGAGAACCATTGCTGCAGTGCTCGGCATCCAGCGCAAAATCGCTCCAGGGGCGGGCGCCAGCGCCGGGGCCGAAGCGATTGACGTCCTGTCCCCAGAGCAGGAATTCCAGCGCGTGAAAGCCGGTAAGCACATTGCTTTCGACATCACTGAGGGCCTGCAGCACCAGCAGCTGCTGTCGGGAAATGGCGGGCAGCGGCACATCGCGGCCGCTCACGGTCAGGCTGTCACCGCCGATCAGGTTGGCGCGCCCCCAGGGATTGGTGTCGGAGGCGACGTAGCTGGCATCCACATAGTCGATCAGGCCCTCGTCGATGGGCCAGCTGTTGACCTTGGCCTCCCACTCGTCCACCACCCAGTTGCCAAAGCGCAGCGCCTCGGTCTGCGAGTAGGGAATACGAGAGTGCAGCCAGGCCTCGCGCGCGGCCTGCAGGGTCTGCTCCGAGGGCTGGGCGGCCAGTGTGTCGACAGCCCGGTAGAGGGCGTCGGCGGCGTCCAGGCTGTCGCTGAATGTGGCGTGGGCCAGTTCGCGGTAGCCCTCCAGCACCGCACGCCGCTCACGCTCGCCCGAGCACGCCACCAGCAACAATGTCACCAACAACGTCAGCAACAGCGTGCCCAGCTGG
>JBFHRT010000305.1:0-3491 GCA_041591575.1 Spongiibacteraceae bacterium | reverse complement strand
GGCACAAAAAAGCCCGCCGAATGGCGGGCTTCTTGTTGCCAGGCGCGGAGCTTAGCAGGAGTAGTACATGCCGAACTCGACCGGGTGAGTGGTCATGTTCAGGCGCTCTACGTCTTCCTGCTTCAGCGCGATGTAGCCGTCGATCATGTCGTCGTCGAATACGCCGCCGGCAGTCAGGAAGCTGCGGTCTGCGTCCAGAGCGGCCAGGGCCTGCTCCAGGCTGGAGGCAACAGTCGGGATCTCGGCGGCTTCTTCGGCCGGCAGGTCGTACAGATCCTTGTCGGCAGCGTCGCCGGGGTGGATCTTGTTCTGGATGCCGTCCAGGCCAGCCATCAGCATGGCAGCGAAGGCCAGGTAGGGGTTGGCAGTGGGATCCGGGAAGCGAACCTCGATGCGGCGAGCCTTGGGGCTGGGCACGAACGGGATGCGGATGGACGCGGAGCGGTTGCGGGCGGAGTAGGCCAGCATAACCGGTGCTTCAAAGCCCGGTACCAGACGCTTGTAAGAGTTGGTCGAAGCGTTGGTGAAGGCGTTGATGGCGCGAGCGTGCTTGATGATACCGCCGATGTAGTACAGGGCAGTCTCGGACAGGCCGCCGTAAGCGTCGCCAGCGAAGATGTTGACGCCGTCCTTGCTCAGCGACTGGTGCACGTGCATGCCGGAACCGTTGTCGCCAACCAGGGGCTTGGGCATGAAGGTCGCAGTCTTGCCGTAGGCGTGAGCGACGTTCAGTACGCAGTACTTGAGGACCTGAACTTCGTCAGCCTTCTTGACCGCGGTGTTGGGGCCAACGCCGATTTCACACTGGCCGGCAGTGCCCACTTCGTGGTGGTGTACTTCAACGGTCAGCCCCATGGACTCCATGGCGGCGCACATGGCGGCGCGCAGGTCGTGCAGGCTGTCGACCGGCGGTACCGGGAAGTAGCCGCCTTTAACGCCCGGACGGTGGCCGGTGTTGCCTTCGTCGTAGTGGGAGCTGGAAGACCAGGCTGCTTCTTCGGAGTTGATGGAGTAGCCGGCGCCAGAGATGTCGGCGTGCCACTTGACGTCGTCAAATACGAAGAACTCGGGCTCCGGGCCAAACAGTACGCTGTCGGCGATGCCGGTGGAGCGCATGTACTCTTCAGCGCGCTCGGCGATGGAGCGCGGATCGCGGTTGTAGCCCTGCATGGTGGTGGGCTCAACGATGTTACAGCGCACGATCACGGTGTTGTCGTCGGTGAAGGGATCGATAACAGAAGCGGAATCGTCCGGCATCAGGATCATGTCGGATTCGTTGATGCCCTTCCAGCCAGCGATGGAGGAACCGTCGAACATTTTGCCGTCTTCGAAGAAACCGGCATCGACTTCGCTCGCGGGGATAGTGACGTGCTGCTCTTTACCCTTGGTGTCGGTGAAGCGCAGGTCAACCCACTTCACGTCATTGTCGGCGATCAGTTTCAGAGTATTCTCTGACATTATTTACGTCCTCCAAATATATAGAGAGTCTTGTGATCTCGGCGGCGAAGCCGAAAGTTGGCGATTATAAGCCGTTCGCTCAGTGCCGCCTAGGCAAATGGCGAGTCCCTACGAAAAAGCAAAAGCTGTGCCATGTTTTTAGCGCCGCTTGGGCGCTAAAAACAGCGCTATGGCCAGGTTTTGCCTGTTTTTTGTGCACGAATGCAGGGTGGCGGCCCTATATTGGTGCGCACATGCTTCATTGTAGTGCAGTTTGCGCGTGGCGGCGGTGGGGCTGGGCCGAGTGGCCGGGGAAAACCGAGCCGTGGCCGGGCGCGGCGGGTATAATAGCGCGGCTTTTCACTCAGCGGGCGGCTCCATGAAGTTTATCGTCAAGTTTTTCCCGGAAATCACCATCAAGAGCAAGCCGGTGCGCAAGCGCTTCGTCAAGCAGCTGCGCGACAACCTGCGCACCCTGCTGCGCGCCCATGATCCGGCGGTGGCGGTGCAGCGCGACTGGGACAAGATCACCATTGAGACCGCAGTGGACGAGCCCGAGACCCTGCAGGCGATGGTGGCGACGCTGCAGAACACTCCCGGTATCGCCTATTTCATGGATGTCGTCGAGTACCCGCTGGGTGATCTGCAGGACATCTTTGAGAAGACCCGCGCGCTGGTGGCCGACCAGCTGCCGGGTAAGCGCTTCTGCGTGCGCTGCAAGCGTGTGGGACAGCAGGAATTCAGCTCCCAGGATGTGGAGCGCTATGTGGGTGGCGGCCTCAACCAGCACTGCGACACCGGCGGCGTCGACCTGACTGACCCCGAGGTGACGGTGCGCATTGAGGTGCGCGACGACCGCCTGTTTGTGGTCAATCGCCGCTACAAGGGGTTGGGCGGTTTTCCGCTGGGCACGGTGGACCCGGTGCTGTCGCTGATCTCCGGCGGCTTCGATTCGCCGGTGGCCAGCTTCCTCACCATGAAGCGCGGCATGCGCACCCACTTCTGCTTCTTCAACCTGGGCGGCCGCGAGCACGAGATCGGGGTCAAGGAGGTGGCGCTGTACCTGTGGCTGAAATACGGCGCCTCGCACCGGGTCAAATTCGTCGCCGTGCCCTTCGAGCCGGTGGTGGCCGAGATTCTCAAGAACGTTGAGAACTCGCAGATGGGGGTGATACTCAAGCGCATGATGCTGCGCGCCGCCTCACAGGTGGCCGCCGAGCTGGGGGTGGAGGCGCTGGTCACTGGCGAGGCGGTGGCCCAGGTATCCAGCCAGACCCTGGCCAATCTGTCGATGATCGACCGCGTCACCGACACCCTGGTGCTGCGGCCGCTGATCGCCGCCGACAAGAACGACATCATCCGCACCGCCGCCGAGATTGGCACCGAGGAGTTCGCCGCCAATATGCCCGAGTACTGCGGGGTGATTTCGGTCAAGCCCACCACCCGCGCCAAGGCGGACAAAATTGCCGAGCAGGAGGCGCGCTTCGATTTCAGCGTGCTGGAGCAGGCGCTGGCGCAGGCGCGCTACATCAACATCGATGAGCTGGCCAACGAGGAGCTGGAAAAGGTCGAGGTGGAAGTGCTGCCGGTGCCGCTGCCCGGCGCGGTGGTGCTGGATGTGCGCCACCCTGACGAGGTGGAGCGCAAGCCGCTGCGCCTGGCCGGCGTTGACGTGCAGGCCATGCCCTTCTATGAGCTGCATAGCAAGTTTGCCGAGCTGGATCGCAGCCGCAACTACCTGCTGTACTGCGACAAGGGGGTGATGAGCCGGCTGCATGCGGCGCACCTGGTGGAGCAGGGCTACGACAATATCAAGGTCTACCGGCCGAGCTAAGGCGACCCCAGCGAGAGCGAACCATGTCTGAACGCAAGCCGATTTTTTCCGTGACCATCCACCCGCGCTGGGCGGACCAGGACAGCTACGGCCATATCAACAACGTGGCGTATTTCCGCTATATCGAGGAGGCCCGGGCCCAGTGGTTCCTCACCCTGGGCCACGCCCTGGACGGCGCCGGTGCCGGCCCGGTGGTGGTGGACTGCGGCTCCAACTACCG
>JBFHRT010000304.1:0-3500 GCA_041591575.1 Spongiibacteraceae bacterium | reverse complement strand
CGGCCACAGAACGCAGAATACCAACTAGTAAACTGAATAATTAACTCAACGCCGCAACAGCGGATACACTCGACTCTGCAACGCCTCGGCATCAAACAACTGCACCAGCGTACCCGGCGGCAGCACGCGCATTTCCTCGGGCAGCTGCCAGTAACGCTGCTCCCCTGCCAACACCACCGTGGACTTGCCCTCCCACAGCACCGCCCCACCGGCACCGGCCAATAATTTCAGCTGACTGAAGCGCAGCGCGCGGCTGCCCTGTTCATTGCTGCACCACAGGCGGTTTTGCGCAGGATCCCAAAACCACTGGGGGTTGGCCCGGGTGGGGTTCTTGGCCTCCACAAATACCGGCAGGCTGTAGTTGATCAGAAAGGTAAGGCCGGTGTCGGCATCGGTCTGGGGATTGGAGATCTGCGCCACCAGCACCCGGTAGGTGAGCTGACGGCTCAGCGGTACCGCACGGCGCAGGCCCACCCGCGCCAGCTGGGTCTGGCCGGGCATTATCGTCATCTGCGCCGGGGTCACCAGCAGGTCGCGGGAGCGACTGGTGAGATTGTCGCCGCGGCCCTCTGGGTCCTGGCGCCACTTGAGGCCGGTGAGGGTGACGGTGCGCGGTTCGGTGCCGACGTTGGTGAGCTCGAAGCTGGCCACACGCTGTTCAGGCGTAATCACCAGCTTGACTGGCGACACCTGCAGGCCGCCGGCCAGCGCCGCCGGCGCCAGCAACACCAGCAACACCACCAATAACGCAAACGGGCCCACCCTCGCTGCCGCCGTTGGCGGTGATTGGGTGAGCCCGTGAGTACCGTGTACCGGCGCTGTGTGTGCCCGCATGATTCCCTTATGCATCAGCCTCGCTTGCGCTGACTATAGCACCATCACTTTTACCATTCGACGGTGACGGTGACGATATCACCATAGGCACCGGAGGTCTTGTTGCCCTGGCCGGCGGGAATGCTGGCCACCACCGGCACCGGGATCGGCACGCTCTCGCCGACGCCAACGCCGAGGAAGTCCTTGGTCTCGCCGGAGCTGCCCCAGTCACTGGCGCACTGGGTGATGTCGAAGCTGGTGCGCACACCCAGCGCGGTCAGGGTGCCCAGCAGGCCGCTCAGCGCCGAGGTGGCGGTGGCGTCTACCACCGCGCTGCAGCCGATGCCGTAGTTGATGGTGTCGCCGACACCACTCACCGAGTGCGCCATGCGCCGCTGGGTGCCCGAGGGCTGGGTGCCGCGGTCGATGCCGACGCTGAATTCGGTGCCGATGCTGCAGGCCACCACCACGCCGAGGAAGGCGGTGCCGGCGTTGGTGGGCAGCGAGGCGCCGCCCATGCTGCCGCCGCTGTAGCCGCCGGCCGGGTTGTAGTCGGCAGAGGCCGAGGCCACCGCGGCGGCGACACCTGCGGTGGTGTAATCGCCAAAGTCCAGCACGCGGGTGGTATGGGTGAGACCGCCGTCATCGCCGTCGTACAGGGTGCAGGTGGAGGCCACCGAGGTGTGCACGCCGGTAGTGGTCGAGGAGGTGGCTGCGAAGCTGCCGCCGGCGGCCAGTGCCAAGCCGGTGAACATACACCCGATACGCGTTGCTGTTTTCATAAGCTGCCTGCCCTTTTACAGAATCGCTCTTTTTCAAGAGTCCCTACGCCACGCGGCCTGGGGGGCTGTGTCGTAGTGCGAATGGTGAGGCTGAGTATGAAGGGCTGGCTGTTTAGAAAAATTCGCAATTAAACCCATCGCCCTAGGGAGTATTACTTATAAGCAGCGGGGCTCAATCCAGCCGGTGCAGGCTTACGGCGCGGCGGAATCCGGGGCTGTCATCCAGCTGCGCGGGATCGGTACAGGTACGCAAATGCAGGCGGTCGGGGGTGATGCCCATGGTCATCAGCTCACTGCGCACCGCCAATGCCCGCCGCGCGGCCAGCCAGGGTCCGTAATCGCCGTTGAGGTGGGCGTCAGCGTAGCCCAGCAGCAGCCAGCGCTGTGCCTGCTTGCGCTGGGATTGCGCCCAGCGCACCAGCGCCCGTCGCGAACTGAGGGCGCTGTCGGCCAGGCTGAAACTGGACTGCAGCGCCAGCGCCGCCGGCGCTGGCGGCTCGCAGTGCTCCGTGGTGACGGTATTGATGGCGGCCAGCACTTCGGGGGCGTAGTTCCACACCTTGATTTCCACCCGCCGGTTGCGCGCCCGCGCCGCCTCGCCGGCGCTGCCGGCCAGCGGCCAAGTCTCGCCGTAGCCGACGCTCTCGATGGCGACCCCGGCCAGGCCGCGCTTGCGCAGATAGCCCTCGACACTGCGGGCGCGGGCCAGCGCCAGCTCGCGGTTGTAGTCGCTGCTGCCCAGCAGGTCGGCGTGGCCCTCGATCTGGATAAAGCTGTAGGCGCGAGCGCCCAGCGCCGCCACCAGCTGGTCCAGCGCCTGTTCGGCACCGTCGGTGAGCCGCGCCGAGTCGAAGTGAAAATTGACGGTGCCCAATACATAGCGCAGCACCAGCTGCTCGGGTCGGGGACAGCCGAACTCATCCACCGCACTGCCCACTGCGGTGCCCGGACAGTAGTCGGCCTCATCGGCGATGCCGTCGGCGTCGCTGTCGTAGAACAGCTTCTTCGGGGCGCTGGGGCGGCGGCCGAACTGCCACTGCAGCGCCAGCGTGGCGAGGCTGTCGGTGGCGCCATCCTCGTAGTCGTAGAGGGCTCGCACTTCCGCGGCCAGACTGAGGCGGGAGTTGAAGTGCCAGGCCCAGCCGTGGCTGATCACCGCCGCGCTCTGGTCCTGAGTGACCGGATCCTGACCGGTCGTCGCGCCGGCGGTCACTGAGTTAAAAGAGGGACTGACATAGTGCATCTGCGCCAGGCCCAGGCCGAACTGCGGCTGCAACCGCCAGGCCGGTCGCGGGAAATACTGGGCGCCGATGCCGCGCAGGGTATTTTCCTCGCCGGCGCGGCGGCTGCCCACGGTGCCCATCCAGCCTTCCAGCGCCCAGTGCGCGCTGAGGTGGTAGCGCGCTGCAAGGCCGCGAAAAGTGTCGTCCTCGGCCAGGCGCTCGTCGTCCAGCAGCGCGCGTCCCAGCAACGGGCTCACCACAATGGCGTCGGCGTAGTGGTAGGGGCGGTCCTGTTCGGCGGCCGACGGCAGGCTGGCCACCAGCAGTAGCGCCAGGAACAGGCTGGGTTTTCTGTGAGCGGTCGGCTGCGGCACGCGTTGGAGCACGTTTGCTGTTATTGCCTGCTAGCAAAGCACAAATTGGCGCGGATTGCAGGGGATTTGCGCTCGATGCCTAACGGGAGACGGAAGACGCTGTAGGTGCGACTTCAGTCGCACAGATTGTTCGAATAAATTCGAACCTACAAAGCCTCCCTTCTAACCTCAATCGAAAATCTTGCCCGGGTTCATCACGCCCTTGGGATCGAACACCGCCTTGACCTGCTTCATCAGTGCGATCTCGGCGGCACTGCGGGAGTAGCCCAGGTAGTCTTTCTTGAGCAGGCCGACGCCGTGCTCGGCGG
>JBFHRT010000303.1:0-3516 GCA_041591575.1 Spongiibacteraceae bacterium | reverse complement strand
CTTGATCAGGCGGTAGGCGCTATTCTCTACCCGCGCGTAACTGCCCAGCTCCGACAGGTCGCGACAAATCATGGTGAAGTTGTGGTTGTCGTCCAGCCGGCGGATGGCCCGCACCCGCTCCAGCGCGCGCTTGTCACCGATATGGCAGCCCAGCGCATAGCCAGAATCGGTGGGGTAGGCAATGACGCCGCCACCTCGAATGATCTCAACGGCTTGCTTGATCAGTCTCGCCTGGGGGTTTTCCGGGTGAATCTGAAAAAACTGGCTCAATGGGCCTCCTTGCTTGTCGTTGCTAGATCTAACTTATAGGGATGCCACTTAGGGCTTGAGCCAGCGCCGCCACACCGGCGGGCATTCACCGGCCAACTTCACATCACAGCCCAGCTCGTTCCAGGGTGTGGGGCGATGAAAGTCGCTGCCGACCGAGGCCTCCAGCCCAAACTGCTGGCACAGGCGCCGGGCGTAGCTCAGCTCGTCGTTGCTGGGGCGGCCATTGCTGACCTCCATGGCCTCACCGTCGGCGGCGGCAAAGTCGGCAATCAGGGCGCGCAGCTTGGTGGCAGTGAGCTTGTAATGCAAGGGGTGGGCGAGCACAGCGACACCGCCGGCCTCGCGAATCCACTGCACCACAGTGGCCAGCGCCGGCCACATGGCTTTGACATCGCCAATCTTGCCCGCGCCCAGGTAGCGATCGAAGGCCTCATTGACCGATTGCACATGGCCCGCTGACACCAGAAACTGGGCGAAATCCGGGCGCCCCACAGCGCGATTGCCGGCCAGTGCCAGCGCGCCTTTATAGGCGCCGTCAAACCCGCGCTTGGCCAGGCGCTCGCCGATCACCTGGGCGCGCTGCCGGCGCGCGTCGTCCTGCTGCATCAGCGCCGCGCCAAGCGGGCTGCTGTCCAGCGCCACATCCAGCCCGACCACATGTACCGTCACTCCAGACCAGACACAGGACAGCTCGACCCCGGGCAGCAGCTGCATCCCCTGCGGCACCGATAGCTGCTCGTAGGCGCCAACGGTGTCGTGATCGGTAATTGAGAACAGGCTCACACCCTGACCGGCCGCGCGCTCCAGCAGCTCCTGCGGCGCCAGACTGCCATCCGATGCGGTACTATGGCTGTGTAAATCAACGCGCAATGACAGACTCCCCGCGGACTGGTTCATGGTGGCCAAAGCCAGTATAGTTGGCGCAGCTTATCGGCACGTAGCTCCCAGTAATATCTAGCAATTTCTTGAAGTTGAGGTGGAATTCTCATGTCCGGCCGCAAGAAACACCCGAGTCACGGCAGCGTGCTGGCCAACCTGGTGTTCAATATTATCATTCCCACCCTGATTCTGACCAAGCTCAGTGGCGAACAGCAGCTGGGGCCGACCTACAGCATTGTCGTCGCCCTCGCCTTCCCGGTGGTCTTCGGCCTGCGCGACTTCATCAAGACCCGCGAAGCCAACTTCTTTTCCATTCTCGGCACCATCAGCGTGCTGCTTACCGGCGGCATCAGCCTGCTGGAGCTGGACCCGCAATATATCGCGATCAAGGAGGCCAGCATTCCCGGGCTGCTGGGAGTGGCCACGGTGTTGTCATTGCGCACCCGCTTCCCACTGGTCAAGACCTTCCTCTATAACGACCAAGTGATGCAGGTCGACAAAGTGGCTGAGGCGCTTAAGGCCCACAATGGTGAGCAGGAGTTCGACCGGCGACTCAAGGTCGCCTCCTATCTGGTTGCCTGCTCCTTCTTCCTGTCATCGCTGCTCAACTATGTGCTGGCCAAGGTCATCCTGGTTAGCCCGCCGGGCACCACCGCCTTCAGTGAAGAGCTGGGCAAGATGACCGCACTCAGCTTTCCGGTGATTGCCGTGCCCTCCATGGTGGTGCTGTTTATCGCCCTGTATTACCTGCTCAACAGCATCCAGAAGCTCACCGGGCTAGAGCTGGAAGACATTTTTCACACGCATTCCTGACGGAGTTATTCATGCTTTACGCCATCATCAGCCAGGACGTTGCCAACAGTCTGCCGCTGCGCATGCAAGCGCGCCCAGCACACCTGGAGCGCCTGCAACAACTCAAGCAGGAGGGTCGCCTGGTGCTGGCCGGCCCACACCCCGCCGTCGACAGTAACGACCCCGGTGACGCCGGCTTCAGCGGCAGCCTGGTGGTCGCCGAGTTCGACAGCCTGGCACAGGCACAGGCCTGGGCGGACGCCGACCCCTATATCGAGGCGGGCGTTTACCAATCGGTAACGGTCAAGCCCTTCAAACAGGTGCTGCCCTAGGCTCGACACAGTACGCATGCGACGGCTGTGAACCACGCCATTTGACAGCGCCAATTTTTCTTGTAGCTTTAATCAGTTATAGAACTTACTTAATGTTGGATAGCCCAATGTTGGACATCTCTACCAGAACACCCTCATCTCAAGCGCGCCCCTCCCGAAAGCTGTCGCTGTGGGTATTCGCCGCGCTGCTGGCCGTCGGCGGCCAGCTGCAGGCCGAAGAGATTCGCTATATCAGTGACAAAATCTATGTACCGCTGCGCAGCGGCACCAGCACTAACCACCGCATTGTGCACCGCGGCCTGCCCAGCGGCACCCGCCTCGTCGTGCTCGAAGAAGATGCCGATTCCGGCTACAGCATGGTGCGCACCGACCGCGGCGTGGAGGGCTGGATACTCAGCCACTACCTTGATCGCGAACCCATCGCCGCTGCCCAACTGGAGCGCACCCGCAAGGAACTGGCGACCCTCAAGGAGCGCCACGAACAGCTGCGCGAAAAATTGGGCCAGGCGGTGCAGAGCGGCTCGGCAGCCAGCAACAGCGTGACCAAGCTGCAGGAAGAAAATCAGCTGCTGATGAGTGAGCTGGAAAACATCAAGCGAGTGTCGGCCGGCGCCATCAAGCTGGACAGTGATTACAAAAACCTTACCGAGTCCTATCAGGTGCTCAAGGACCAGGTCGACGTGCTACAGACCGAAAACGCCCGCCTGCGCGACAACCACGAAAATGAAGCCTTCCTCAACGGCGCCTTCGCGGTGGTGATCGGCGTATTGATTGCACTGGTGGCTCCCCGCCTTCGCCCCAAAAAACGCTCTGAGTGGATTTAAGCCATGCCTTTCAACTGCCTTCGCATTCTCCGCAACCGCGCTCTGGCCTGCTGCCTGTTGCTGCTTACCGCCACCGGCGCGCTCGCCGACAACAACTCCGATAAGCCCAGAGCCACCCTGCACACCAGCAAGGGGGACATCGTAATCGAGCTGTACCCGGACAAGGCGCCGGTCACGGTGGAAAATTTCCTGCAGTACGCCCGCGACGGCTTTTACGATGGCACCATCTTCCACCGCGTGATCCGCCGCTTCGTGATTCAGGGTGGCGGCTTTACCGAGCAGATGCAGGAAAAACCCACCCGCGCCCCCATCGTCAACGAATCCAGCTTCGCCCTGCGCAATGAGCGCTGGACCGTGGCCATGGCCCGCACCAACGACCCCGACAGCGCCACCTCCCAGTTCTACATCAATGTAGGCAT
>JBFHRT010000302.1:0-3527 GCA_041591575.1 Spongiibacteraceae bacterium | reverse complement strand
CGCGGGCGGGCTCTGCCCGCCCTGCATCATCTGCCGATAGGGGGAATCATGCAGCGCTTCGCCCTCGCCCCGATGTGCGGCCTGATCCGTGGTCTCACCCTGGTCCTGCTTGTGATCCCCGCCCTGCTGCTGGCCGGCTACCCCTACCTGCAACTGCCGCTGGTTTTCTTCATCCTGATCTACGCCTGGGTGTGGCTGCGTTTTCGCCCCAGCGCCTTTATTGTCGATCGCGACGCCATCACCGTACTGTGGCCGCTCAAGCGCCGCCGCCTGCCGCGCAACAGCATCACGGCTGCGCGCCTGCTGGGGCGCGAGGCGCTGAGCGCCGAGCTGGGTTGGGCCGTGCGCGTGGGCGCCGGTGGTCTGTGGGGTGGCTTCGGCCGCCTGTGGAGCCGCCGCCGCGGTTGGGTGCAACTCTACGTATCGCGCCGCGATCAGCTGGTGTGGATCGAGCGTGGCGAGCAGCGACCCTGGCTGATCTCGCCCGAAAACCCCGAGCGTTTCATTGCTCTGCTCGCTAGCGATGGCAGTCCCGGTTGATGCCAGCGCTGGCCGCGTTACGGCGCTGGCCGAGCGCTAGCGTTCCCGCAGGATTTCACCGGCAGCGCCGCTCGCCCTGCCAACCGCCGTGCAGCGAGCGGGCGCCACGGCAGGCTGGTGAACCGCACCCATTTGTCGTAGCGTCTTGGTACGCCGCGCCTTAACCCCCCGCGCCAGCTTTGGCGGAGCCTTCCCAATATGGCGGTAATTATCAAGCCTGAGACACTGACGCCGTGTTCTAGTGCCTGCGGTAAGCGCCGCCTGCGCCGGCGCGTCACAGTTTGAGGAGAGCCCCATGAGCAATCTTGCCGAAGCTGCCGCCGTCGACAGCTCCAGCCGCATCCAATCGCTGTTTGCCAAGCAGCGCCAGGCCTCGCGCCAGCAGCCCTACCCCACTGCCGCTGAGCGCATCAGTCGTCTCAACAAACTGGCCGCGCTGCTGGAGGCCAATCAGGACGCCATCGCCGATGCCATCTGCCAGGACTATGGCAACCGCCCCAGCCAGGAAACGCGGATGCTGGAAATCTACGGCGTGATCAGCGGTTGCCGCTACACCGCCAAGCGCCTGAAAAAGTGGATGAAGCCGCAGAAGCGCCACGTGGGCCTGTCCTTCTTCGGTGCCAAGAACACCGTTATCCCCCAGCCCAAAGGGGTAGTGGGCGTGGTCACGCCCTGGAACTACCCGCTGTTCCTGGCGCTGAGCCCCTGTGTCAGCGCGCTGGCCGCGGGTAACCGTTGCATCATCAAGATGGCGGCCAACTCCCAGAGCCTGGCGCGACTTTTGGACCGCCTGATCAGCGCCGAATTCGACGACAGTGTGCTGGCCGTGGTACCCGGTGTCTCCGCCGGCGAATTCACCGACCTGCCCTGGGACCACCTGGTATTTACCGGTTCGCCCAACACCGGCAAAACCGTGATGGCCACTGCGGCCAAGCACCTGACGCCGGTGACGCTGGAGCTGGGCGGCAAGTCGCCCACCATCATCGCCGACGATTACGACCTCAAGGCCGCCGCCGAGCGCCTGCTGTTTGGCAAGTTCCTCAACGCCGGCCAGACCTGCGTGGCGCCGGACTACGTGTTTGTACCGCGGCAGAAAGTGCAGGCCTTTGTCGATTTTGCCCGCGAGATCGTCAGCCAGCGCTACCCGCAAATCGACAGCCCCGACTACACCTCGGTGATCGACAACAGGGCCTTTGCGCGGCTGACAACCACCCTGGAAGATGCCACCGACAAGGGTGCCAAGCCGGTCAACCTGCTGGGCGGCGAGGCCCGCAACAGCCGCAGCCGCAAGTTCGCCCCGCACCTGGTGCTGGATGTGAATGACGACATGCTAATCATGCAGGAAGAAATCTTCGGGCCGCTGCTGCCGATCCTGCCCTACGATTCGCTGGACGCGGTCATCGACTACATCAATGTCCGCGAGCGACCGCTGGCGCTGTATCTGTACAGCAACAGCAAAGCCAATCAGGACAAGGTGATCTACAACACCCTGTCGGGCGGCATGTGCCTCAACGACAGCGTGCTGCACGTGGCTCAGCACGACCTGCCCTTCGGCGGCGTCGGCAACAGCGGCATGGGCCAGTACCACGGCCGCGAGGGTTTCAACGAATTCACCAAGCTGCGCCCGATCTTCAAGCAGGGGCCGATGAGCGCCATCCTGCGCATGGCCGCGCCCTACGGCGACACCTTCGAGACCATGTACCGGCTGATGATCAAGCTCAAGCTCTGATCCACTGCTGCTGTTATCCTGTGCAACCGGCGCCCGCGCTGGCGCCGGTTGCCAATGGATAACAAGGAGTGTGTTGTGAGTGAGTGCAAACTAACAGCTGAAATACTGAATCTGCTGGACGGCCCCCACTTCGGCCAGCTGGCCACTGCCAGTGCCGGCGGCGTTCCCCATGTCGATACCGTGTGGCTGCAGCGCGACGGTGAGCGCATTGTGGTGGCCTCCACCCTGCGCACGCTCAAGGGCCGCAACCTGCAGGCCAATCCCGCCGCCGCGATGGTGGTGACCCACCGCGACAACCCCTACGAACAGGCACAGCTCAAGCTGCGCCTGCAACGCATCCTGCCGGATGAGGATATGATCGTCTGCGACCGTATCGCGCAGGCCTATATTGGCGCGCCCTTCCCCCAGCGCCGGCACCGCGAACGGGTGGCCTTCGAGTTCGAGATCCTGAGCGCACGCCATCACCGCGTCGGCCTGTAGGCCGGCACCGGGCGCTTCGGTTTGGGGGACGCTATCGGCGGCTAGGGTGTTTCCCGGAACTCGCCCAGCTGGGCCTCCACCTGGTCCAGCTGCTTCTGGGCCCGCTTAAGTTTTTGATTCTGAATGCGGGTATTCTCGCGAGAGCGCGATACGACGATATTCACCTGCGAGGCAACTCCGTGTTTTGCCCGGCTGATGTCCTGCATCGCATCGGCGGTGGGATAGTCTTTCATAGCGGCGTCACCAGTGTGTTATCCACCCTTTCATTGTAGACCCGCAGCCCGGCGTGCGCGTTCCCTGCCATGTGTTCGGCGATTACAATTGCCGCGACGATGCCGGTACAATAAGCGCACCCCAACACTGATGGCAGAGCACTTATGCTGAGCTTTCTTCCCCACTGGCTGCGCGGCACCCTGACGCTGGCCTTGATCGCCGCCAACACCCTGTTCTGGTTCGGCCCGGTGTTGCTGCTGGCCTTCGCCAAGTTGCTGATTCCCCTTTCCGCCTGGCGCAAGGGCTGCACGGTGCTGCTGATCCAGATCGCCAGCCTGTGGATAGACTTCAACAATGCCCTCCTCAAGGGCTTGCACCGCATCGAGTGGGATGTGGAGGGCGCCGACGACCTCAATCCCCGCGACTGGTACCTGGTCACTTGTAACCACCAGAGCTGGGCCGACATTCTGGTGGTGCAGAAGCTGTTTAACCGCAAGATCCCGATGCTCAAATTCTTTCTCAAGCAGGAGCTGATCTGGGTACCCTTTATCGGCGTGGCCTGGTG
>JBFHRT010000301.1:0-3538 GCA_041591575.1 Spongiibacteraceae bacterium | reverse complement strand
GCGTCTGGGTTGGCTGGTGGCACCGGCCCACGCCATACCCGAGCTGGAAAAACTGGCGCAGAACCTGTTTATTTCCATGTCCACCATGGGCCAGTACGCGGCGCTGGCGGCCTTCGAAACCGAGACCCGCGCCATACTGGATGCGCGCCGCGACGAGTTTGCGCGCCGCCGCGATTTCCTGCTGCCGGCACTGCGCGACATCGGCTTCGACATTCCCCACACCCCGGCTGGCGCCCTGTACCTCTACGCCAATATCAGCAAGCTGGATGGCAACAGCAGCGACTTCTGCCTGCGGCTGCTGGAAGACCACGGCGTGGCCATCACCCCCGGTGCCGATTTCGGCCACCATCGCAGCGACGAGCATGTGCGCTTCGCCTACACCACCAGCATGGAGCGCCTGGAAGAGGCGGTGCGGCGGTTGCGCAACATCTTTGGTTAAGCCGCAGGCGCTTTCGGCTAGGCCGCAGGCGTTTTCGCTTCAAACCGCTGGTGGCTTCGGTTAAAGCCGCGGGCGCGTGCGGTTTAGGCGTCAGGCGCTCGGGTCGATGTAGTGCAGGCCCGGGCTGCCGCTGGGCTCGCCGCCGCGGCGGCTCAGGCCCTCAGCCATGCTGGCGGCGATGTCGCGGGCGCGCTGTTTTGTCTGCTGCGCGCGCTCGCCACTAAACAGCGTATCCACGGCGTTGTCGAACAGCCCCAGCCAGCGCCGGAAGTGGTGCTCACTGATGGCAGTGTGCCGGTGCAGCGCGAGATGCGCCTCAAAGGCGCGGCCGCGGTAGTCGCTGCCGCCGAACAGCTGCTGCTGCCAGAAGGCGCGTATGCGCGGCAGGTGCGCGTCCAGCTCAAAGTCAGTGGCGCCACTGAAATAAAAGCCGATGATGGGGTCCTGCAGTACGGCGCCGTAGAAGTGGCGCAGCAGGCGGTCGAGGTCGGCGCTGTCGCGGATATCGTGAGGCATGGCGGCCAGGGTTAACGCCCTGTAATCGGGAGTGGTGATAGGGACTGTTATTGTACGGCGCAGTGACTCTCAACCCTAATGATTACAAGGAGTTCCCCCATGTCCCGCAGCGATGCTCCGCTGGTGCCCTCCGACGAGGGCTTCAACCATCAGATCGCCGATACCTTCGCCAGCGTCCTGCAGGCCGATCGCTCCTGGACCGAGAAGGTCTGCCTGTCGGTGGGGGCTAAAAACGGCGAGATCCAGATCGGTTTCGGCCTTGGCAAGTACATCAACCGCAATGTGATGGATGCCTATGCCGGCATCTCCCGCGGTGTGGAGCAGTGGACGGTGCGCGCCAGCCGCATGCTGGCGCCGAATCCGGATCTGACGGCGGTGGGGCCGATTCACTACGAGGTGGTCGAGCCGCTGAAGAAAATCCGCCTGGTGCTGGAGGAAAACGACACCCAGCCGATCGCCTTCGATGTGCTGCTGGACTGCTCGGAAATCCCGCCTTTTCTGGAAAACCACGAGTTTCGCCGCCAGACATTCGGCTACCGCGTCGACAACGACCTGGTGCGCTACCACCAGGTGGGGGTGCCAACCGGGTGGCTGCAGGTGGAGGGACAGCGTTACGAAATCGACCCGGACAACTGGTATTGCACCCGCGACCACTCCTGGGGCCTGCGCTACGGCGTCGGTATCGAGCCCACCGACATTATGCCGGGCATCGACAGCTCACAGTTTCCGATGAATTTTCTGTGGAGCCCCATGCGCCTGCAGCGCCCCGATGGCTCCGCCTACAGCATTCATTACTTCTACCTCAATGTCGCGGTGCCCGGTGTGCCCAATGTGGTACACGGTGGCATCGAGTATGCCGATGGCTCCCGCGAGGCCTTCGCCGACATGAGCCCGGAGCTGCGCTTTGATCCGAGCAACCGTCGCCTGCTGGGCGGGCGCTTGAATTTTGTGATGACCTCCGGCGAGCGGCGACCGCTGGATATTGAGGTGGTGTCCGACACCGGTTTCCACCTGGGTGCCGGTTTGTATTTCGGCTTTGATGGCCACCACCACGGCGAGTGGCGCGGCGAGTATCACCAGGATGGCGAGTACTTCGCCAACTGCGCGGAGCCAGAGACGGCGCGCAGGCTGCACCAGATCCGCGACTGCATTGTGCGCGTCAGCGACGGCAACGCGGTAGGCATCAGCAATATGCAGACGGTGATTTCCGGCGAGTGGCCGGAGCTGGACCTGTCGGCGGCGGATTCGTTTTTTTAAAGGCAGTCGGAGGTCGGAAGCTGGATGTCGGACGCTTAAAGCGAAAAGCGCAGTCGCAGGCTGCGCCTCAATGCCATTAACGTAGGCCCGAACCAGGCAGGCCATTCGTCATTGCGAGGAGGAACGACGAAGCAATCTCCAGAGCGTCCGCTGCCTGCGGTGGGAGATTACGTCGGCTGAACAGCGCCTCGCAATGACGGCGCCTTTAAGTTAACGGCACTGGGGGGCACCTGGTTTTGCGCCACAAAAAAAGGGCGCCCTAGGGCGCCCTTTTGCGTATGCGGTGACGGCGATCAGGCCGTGGCCTGAGCCATCTGCAGGGTCAGCATCTGCAGGCGTTTGCGCTGCAGCTTCATGGCGTACTCCAGCTCTTTGAAGCGGCTGCGAATGGAAACGCTTTCCCACTTCTGCACCAGCGCGTCGCGGTGCTCGGCGAGTTGCTGGCGCTTGCCGTCGTAGGCTTCCTGGCTCAGTTCCTTCAGCTCCTGCAGGTACTGCATGAACTTCTGGTATTCCACCTCCAGGAACTCGCGCACGTGGCTGGCGTCGGCGATGCCCTGGGCGCGCAGCTTCTCCTCGGTGCGCTTGAACTGCATCGACACCATGGCGCGCTGGATTTTGAAGTTGGGCACTTTTTTCAGGTCCCAGGTCAGGCCCAGCCAGGAGCAGGTCTTGATCAGCCACTTGGTGGGATCGTAGTGCCACCAGCGAATGCCGTTGCGGTAGTCGTTCTGAAAAATGTGGTGGTAGTTGTGGTAGCCCTCGCCGTAGGTAAACAGCGCCAGCAGGTCGTTGTCGCGGGCGCTGTTTTCGTCGGTGTAGGGCTGGCGGCCCCAGAAGTGGGCCAGCGAATTGATGAAGAAAGTGGAGTGGTGGCTGACCACCAGGCGCAGTACGCCGGGCACCAGCAGCGCGCCCCAGATGTCGCCAACGGCCAGGCCCACCAGCAGCGCCGGCACAATGTTCATTGCCAGTGCCAGCGGCAGGTAGTGATTGTGCTGCCACATCACGATCTTGTCGCGTTGCAGGTCTTTGGCGTTGGAAAAGTCGTCGGCGCTGGCCGGGTAGTTGCGGATCATCCAGCCCAGGTGCGAGAACCACAGGCCCTTCTTGGCGGAGTAGGGGTCCAGCTCCACGTCATCCACATGGCGGTGGTGGCGGCGGTGGCCGGAAGCCCAGATCAGGATGCTGTTCTGCAGGGCGGCGGCACCAAACAGGGCGAAGAACAGCCGCAGCGCCGGGTGCGCCTTGTAGGCGTTGTGGGCCCACAACCGGTGGTAACCGGCGGTGATGGAAATGCCGTTGGCACCCAGGATCAGCACAAAG
>JBFHRT010000300.1:0-3539 GCA_041591575.1 Spongiibacteraceae bacterium | reverse complement strand
GTACTGCTCGCGGTCCACCTTGATGTTGACGAACCAGCGGTTCATCAGCGCCGCAATGTCCGGGTCGGCGTAGATCAGGCGTTCGGCCACGTGGCACCAGTAACAGGTGCTGTAACCCACCGACAGGAAGATGGGTTTGTCCTCACTGCGGGCGCGGGCCAGCGCCTCGTCGCCCCAAGGATACCAGTCCACCGGGTTGTGGGCGTGCAGTAGCAGATAGGGGTTGGCCGAGTCGATTAGGCGGTTGCTGTAGGCGTGGCCCGTAGGCTGGCGGTGGGGTGCTTGATGTGGCTGCTGGTGCGGTGGTTTGTTTGGCATGGGAAGCACACTCCCGGCGCGTGGCCGGTGGCCAATGCGTGTCCTCAGTATGGCGCAGGCACCGCGCGCTGTCATCGCTATACTTTTTGCTGATAGGGGCTGGGGCCAGGCAAGGTTCGAGGGAAAGGGCGGGGCTATGGCATTTAGGTCGGCTGACACGGTCGCGGTGGTGGGTGCAGGCGGCGCCGCAGTGGCTGCGGCCTCGGTACTGCTCGAGGCCGGCCTGCGGGTCGATAGCTTCGCGGGCAGTGAGCCGCCGCAGCAGTCGGCCGCGCCCTGGCCGTCACACTGGGCGGGTGGTCTGGCCCAGCTCTGTGCCGATAGCTGCTATCCGCTGCGACCCGAGGACTACGCCCGCTGGCCGGTGGCGGCCGCGGATATGGTGGAGGGCTACCGCACTGCCCAGCGCTTGCTGGGTCTGCGGGTGGACGACGACGCGCTGCTGGAGCTGTATCCGGACTACGGGCCGGCGCAGGTGTCGCCGCCGGCACTATCCTTTCAGCCGTTGCTCGCCAGCTGGCGGCCGTGGCAGACGCTGATGCGGGCGGCGGGCCTGCGCGCCGGGCACGCGCGCATCGTGGTGCCAAGCGGTGACCTTGGCGGCGCTTCTCCAAGCGCGGCGTGGGGCGCGCAGTGGATTCGGGTGCAGGCCTGCGCCGAAGGCAGGCTGCGCCGTTTTCGCGGCTGCACTCTACACAGCTTTTGCGAGCGCGCCGGGCAGGCCGAGCTGCGCCTGCGGCGCGACGACGGTGGCCTGGAAACGCGCCGTTACCGGGCGCTGTTTCTCGGCGGGGGCGCGCTGGACAGCGTTGCCATTGCCGCGCGCAGCCTGAGCGCAGCCCATTTGCGTTCCACTCTTCGGGTCAACGATGTCTATGTGCTGCCCTTCGTAATCGAGCGCGAGCGCCGCCAGCCCCGCGACACCACTGCGCCGGGGCTGGCCAGGCTGGTGCTGGCCTTCGACCCCGGGGTGCTGGCCAGTGGTCACGCCCAGCTGCAGCTGTTTGGTGCCGGTGCCCCGGCGCTGCCGTTGCTGACGAGCCTGCCATCGGCGCTGCGCGGGCGGCTGCAACGGTCGCTGGCGATCGGCATCCTGCAACTGCACAGTGACGACTCCCGACGGCTGGAGATGGTGGTGCCGGGAGAGGGGGCGCCGGCCTTGGCCGGACGCTGCGATCAGGGCAGGGACTTGTGCGCCCAGCTCGCCGATTTTTTTGACAGTCATCAGCTGCAGCTGGGCTTGCGGCCGCTGCGCGCCCTGATCCGGCGTCTGGCGCCCGGCGGCGCGTGGCCGCTGGGCGCCACTCTGCCTTTTGCTACTACAGATGACGGCGCGGGGAGTGAAATCAGGGGTTCCGACCGACTGGGCTGCGATGCCAGCGGTCTGCTGCGCGGCTGCCGGCACAGCTACGTCATCGACAGCGCCGCCTTTCCCTTTGTGCCGCCACAGGGTTGTCACTTCACGGCGATGGCCAATGCCGTGCGCACGGCTCGCGGCTTTGTCGCCTAGCCGGCGCCGCCTGTCGCCGCGAGGCTGTCGAAAGGGTGTCGAGACGGGACGATGCCCGAGTGGCCACGTCTATACTTTATGCAGCGGGTGGTTGGATCGGGGGCGCAGTGCGCGCCGTTGCCAGCGCCGATAACGTCCTGCCTACCTCGCTGGTTTCACGCTTCCTGCACTGTCGCTGATGAGAGCGAAACAGTATGAGTGGCCGACACGGGCCTGGCGCCCTGCTAGTCATTGTTGTGGTGGTGGCAATCGAAATGGCGGTTGCCGCCTACTATGCCGCCACCGGCTTCTCCACCGCGGGCACGGCATCGCTGGCGCACATGGCGATGACGACGATGGCGGCCTGGCTGGGCCTGGTGTTTGCGCTGGCGCTGCTGCGGCAGCTGGCGCAAAGACTGGGCCCGCGCTCACTGCGCTGGTTGGCAGAGCCCGCCTTTGTCTTGTGCCTATTTGTGATGGGAGCGCTGCAGACGCTGCTGTGGGCGTTTTATGTTTTCCACGGTTATGCCCTGAGCAGTGATGCGGTCGCATTTTTGCTGCTGAACTGGCAGTTGTTGCCGCAACACCTGCTGCAGACAGCGCCGGGCGTGGCTATTGCCCTGGTGCTGGCGGCGGCGCTGTATGCAATGCTGATGCTTTGGCTGGTGGCGGCCTGGTCGCGCTTGCCGGCCACTGGCGCGGCGCCAGGCTGCGCGGCGCTGCTGGCATTGGCGCTGTTATCGCCGTTTCCTGCCAGCCCGTATTCGCCTGGCGGCGCGCTGTTATCGCTGCTGAAGCCGGACGGGACGGAGGGCGCGGCGACCCTGCTGGAGTTGTCGGGACTGGAGCCGCGCCATGCGGCACCCGCGGCGGCCCCGGCAACGGCGCCGCCCGCTGCCGGCCCGGTGATCGTGATACTGGTGGAATCGCTGCGCCACGACCTGCTGGAGATGGAGCCCTCGCCCATTCCTTTCCTGAAAAGCCTGTGGCAGCAGTCTCACGGTTTCAGCCGCGCCTATGCCGCCGCCTCGCACTCGGATTACGCCGACCTGTCGGTGTGGTACTCGCGTTATCCACTGCGCTCGCTGAATCGCTCCTGGTTGGCGCAGCGGCCGCCGGCGGGCGACGAGTCGTTGTTTTCGGTGCTGCGCAGCGCCGGGTTTGCTACCGCCTACATCTCCTCGCAAAACGAAAAATGGGGCAACATGATCCGTTGGTTAGATGTGCCGGCGGTGCAGTACTTTTATCACTCGGAAGACTATCGCGGCAGCACCTGGTACAACCGCGACGACAGCAAGGGGCTGGCCAGGCTGATTGGCGGCGGCATTGCCACCGCCGGCAAGATTGAGGACTCACAAACTCTGCGCATTGCCCGCGAATGGATTGGCGACAACGGCAGCAAGCCCTTTGTGCTGGGCCTCAATCTGCAGAACTCCCATTTCTCCTATGTCATTCCCGAGGGCGGGGCTGAGCCCTTTGGCCCCTCGGAGCTGGATTTTGAAACGGTCTATGCCAGCTGGCCCGAAGAACAGGCGGAGGCCGTGCGCCGCCGCTACCTGAACGCAGTCTACAACCTCGATCGTCTGCTGGTGGGCTTTGCCGACTTTCTCAAGGCGCAGGGGCTGTGGGATAGCGCGGTGTTTGCAGTACTGGGCGACAGCGGCGAGGCGTTCTACGAGCACGGTTACAGCAACCACTCCGGCCCCATGTATGACGAGGCGGTGCGCACGCT
>JBFHRT010000299.1:0-3544 GCA_041591575.1 Spongiibacteraceae bacterium | reverse complement strand
GTGTGGCTGGACGCCCCGGTGGGCTACATGGCCAGCTGCGCCAACTGGTGCGAGCGCAGCGGTCGCGATTTCAACGAGTTCTGGGGGCCGGACTCCAAGATCGAGCTCTACCACTTTATCGGCAAGGACATCATCAACTTCCACGGCCTGTTCTGGCCGGCAATGCTGCACTCCGCCGGTTTCCGCCAGCCCAACTCCCTGTACGTGCACGGCTTCCTTACCGTCAACGGCAAGAAAATGTCCAAGTCGCGCGGCACCTTTATCAAGGCCGACACCTACCTCAAGCATTTCGAGCCCGAGTACCTGCGCTACTATTTCGCCGCCAAACTGTCGGGTCACGTCGAGGACATCGATCTCAACCTCGAGGACTTCGTCGCCCGCGTCAACGCCGACCTGGTGGGCAAGCTGGTGAATATCGCCTCGCGTTCGGCCAAGTTCATTCACAAGGGCAACGACGGCAAGCTCAGCACGGAGCTGCACAACCCCGAACTGTGGCAACAGGCGGTGGCGGCCGGTGAATCCATCGCCGAGCACTACGAGCAACGTGAATACGGCAAGGCCATGCGCGAGATCATGGCACTGGCCGATGCCACCAACGAGTACTTCGACGCCTGCGAACCGTGGAAGACCGCCAAGGACGAGAGCACCGCAGACCAGGCGGTGGCGGTGGCCTCCCAGTGCGTCAACCTGTTCCGGGTGCTGGTCACCTATCTGCAACCGGTGCTGCCGGCACTGGCGGAAAAAGCCGAGGCCTTCCTCTATGCGGGCATCCGCTGGACCGGCCCCATCGAACCGCTGCTGGACCACAAGATCGCCAAGTTCAAGCCGATGATGGCACGCATCGAGCGCGACCAGGTGGAGGCCATGCTTGCCACCAGCCGCGACGAGGCGGCCGCCGCCGCGGCCCCCGCACCCGCTGCAGAACCCAAGAAAAAGGCGGCAAAACCCAAGAAAGAGGATGCGGCTGCGCCAGCCACCATCGAGTACGACGATTTCGCCAAGGTCGACCTGCGCATTGCCGAGATTGTCGCCGCCGACCACGTCGAGGGCGCCGACAAGCTGCTGCGCCTGACCCTCAGCCTGGGCGAGGAGCAGCGCCAGGTCTTCGCCGGCATCAAGACTGCCTACCAGCCCGAGCAACTGGTCGGCAAGCTCACGGTCATGGTGGCCAATCTCAAGCCGCGCAAGATGCGCTTCGGCCTGTCTGAAGGCATGGTGCTGGCGGCGGGTCCCGGCGGCGAGGACATCTGGCTGCTGGAGCCACACGCAGGTGCAAAACCCGGCATGAAAGTACAATAAACGGCGGCTGCCAGTAGCTAAGCTTGCCGGAATTTGTGGTTAAGCTTGCCGGAATTTGTGGCCACGCTTGCCGGAAATTGCGGCTAAGCTAGCCAGGATTTTCTGCCGCGTTTAAATTGAACGCTTGTTCGAAATAAATTACCATACGCGCCCGGTAATAGCCGGATTCACCGCCTGAATCCCGGCTGTTACCCTTTGGGTTGGGACCTCGCGCCGCCGGCGCGGGCGACGCGACAACGATGGACTGACAGATTCAGGTGGGGCCACTGCCATGTTAGCGGACTACTCGCTGCTGCTTATCAGCGCCATACTGGTGAACAACTTTGTGCTGGTACAGTTTCTCGGTCTGTGCCCCTTTATGGGCGTTTCCAACAAGCTGGAAACCGCCATCGGCATGTCCAGTGCCACCACCTTCGTACTCACCCTGGCCTCCATCTGCAGCTGGCTCACCTATGAGTGGCTGCTGCTGCCGCTGGGCCTGGAATACCTGCGCACCATTTCCTTTATTCTGGTTATCGCGGTAGTGGTGCAATTCACCGAAATGGTGGTGCGCAAAACCAGCCCGCTGCTGTACAAGGTGCTGGGCGTGTTCCTGCCGCTGATCACCACCAACTGTGCGGTGCTGGGCGTCGCCCTGCTCAACATCAACAAACAGCACAGTTTTGTCGAGTCGGCGCTGTATGGCTTCGGCGCCGCCGCCGGCTTCTCGCTGGTACTGGTGCTGTTCGCGGCCATGCGCGAGCGCCTGGCCGCCGCCGATGTCCCAATGCCCTTCAAGGGTGCCGCCATCGGCATGGTCACCGCAGGTCTGATGTCGCTGGCGTTCATGGGCTTTGCCGGACTGGTATAGGGAGGCTAGCCATGCTTGAGCTGATTGCACAAAACCCCTTTATGGCCGCGCTGCTGGCGCTGGTCTCCCTCGGCCTGGCCTTTGGCGCCCTGCTCGGCTACGCGTCCATCAAGTTCAAGACCGAAGGCAACCCCATCGTCGACCAGATCGAGGAGCTGCTGCCCCAGACCCAGTGCGGTCAGTGCGGCTACCCGGGCTGCCGCCCCTACGCCGAGGCCATTGCCGAGGGCGAGGAGATCAACCGCTGCCCGCCGGGTGGCGAAGCCACCGTCAACGCCCTGGCCGACCTGTTGGATGTGGAAGCCAAACCGCTGGACGTGGAAGAGGCGAGCGTGCCCTCGGTGGCCTTTATCCGCGAGGCCGAGTGCATCGGCTGCACCAAGTGCCTGCAGGCCTGCCCGGTGGACGCCATCGTCGGCGCCGCCAAGCACATGCACACCGTGGTCACCTCGGAGTGCACGGGCTGCGACCTCTGCGTGGAGCCCTGCCCGGTGGACTGCATCGACATGCTGCCTATCGAGACCACCGTACAGAGCTGGAGCTGGGAGCTGCCAAAGCCGGCTGAAGATCTGATCGCCTCGGACCGTGCCCCTGGAGTAGCCGTATGAGAAAGATCTGGGACATTCACGGCGGTATTCACCCCCCCGAGAACAAGACACAGTCGCTGAGCAGCCCGGTACAGAACGCCGGACTGCCCGACGAAATCGTGCTGCCTTTCTCGCAGCATATCGGCGCCCCCGCCGCCCCCATTGTCGCAGTGGGCCAGCGGGTGCTCAAAGGCGAGAAAGTGGCCGAGGCCAAGGGCTTCGTCAGTGTGCCCATCCACGCCTCCACCTCTGGCGAGGTCATTGCCATCGAGGAGCGGGTCATCCCCCACCCCTCTGGCATGAGCGCCCCCTGTATCGTTATTCGCCCCGACGGCCGCGATGAGTGGATCGCGCACAGCGGTGTCGACGACTACACGGCGCTGGACAAGGGCGAGCTGCTCAACCTGATCCGCGACGCCGGTATCGCCGGCATGGGCGGCGCCGGCTTCCCCTCGGCGGTGAAGCTCAGCACCCGCGACGAGCAGGTGATCGAGACCCTAATTCTCAATGGCACCGAGTGCGAGCCCTATATCACCGCCGACGATATTCTGATGCGCGAGCGCGCCGAGGAGATCATTGCCGGCGCCCAGATCCTGCACCACCTGGTCAATCCCAGCAAAGAAACCCTGATCGGCATCGAGGACAACAAGCCCGAAGCCATCGAGCGCATGCGCGCCGCCGCCGAGGGCACCGGCATTGAAGTGGTGGTGTTCCCCACCAAGTACCCCTCCGGTGGCGAGAAGCAGCTGATCCAGATCCTGACCGGCAAGGAAGTGCCCTCCGGCGGGCTGCCCGCTGACATCGGCAT
>JBFHRT010000298.1:0-3554 GCA_041591575.1 Spongiibacteraceae bacterium | reverse complement strand
GTTGTGGCCGTACAGGCTCATGTAGCCGTCGCCGTGGTCGATGATGATCAGCAGGCCGGCGCCGCGCAACCAGTCGGCGAACACCACCCGGCCGTGGTGGATGGCGCGTACCTCGCTGCCGGCAGCGGCGGCGATGTTCACTCCCTGCCAGCGCAGCTCGCTGTTGCCGCCGCGGGGGGCACCGAATCGGTTGCGGTGCTTGCCGCTGGCGGGCCAGGCCAGCTTGCCGCGCATGGCCTTGAAGGGGCGGTGGTCGCCGGGCGGGGCGAGATTGGCCAGCTCTTCCTGCAGCGCGCGCAGCAGTTGCTCCAGCTCTTTCTGTTCCCGGCCGTAGCTTTCAAGCTTGGCGGTGCCGCTGCCGATGTCGGCGTCCAGCGCCGCCAGGCTGCGCTCGCGCTCGGCGCGCTGTTGGCCCAGCGCCTGCTGCCGCTGTGCCAGCTCGGCGCGGGTCTGCTGCAGCTGCTCGCGCTTGGCGTTGATGGCGGGGGTGACCGCGTCCAGCTCGGCGATGGTGCCCAGATAGCTCTCGATCTGCTCGGCGCGGGCGCGGTTGAAATAGTCGAAGTAGGTGAGGGTGCGGTTGAGCTGGTCCGGCGCCTCCTGGTTCAGCAGTACCTTGAGCTTCTTCTGGCGGCCCAGGCGGTAGGCCTCCAGCACGTGACGCTCGATCAGTGCCTGCTGGCCCTGCAGCTGCTGCTGCAATTGGCGGCGCTGTTGCTGCAGCTGTTGCAGCTGCTCGCCCTGCTGTTGCAGCGCGGCTTCGGTATTGCGAATGTCGTTGAGGGTGCTGCCGATGCGGGTTTCGATATCGCGCAGCGCGGCCTCGGTGTCACTGCGCTGGCCGCGCTGGCGCTGCAGCCGCTGTTGCAGCGCATCGATCTTGCTTTTGAGCTCGCGCAGCTGCTGCTCGGTGTCGGCGGCCTGCGCCGGCGACCACAGCAGGGCGGTGACCAGCGCCAGGGCGAACAGCCGCAAGCTGCGCACCGCCGACTAGCTTTCCGAGGCCAGCGAGCGGCCGGTCATTTCGCTGGGCTGCTCCAGCCCCATCAGCGCCAGCATGGTGGGCGCCACATCGGCCAGGCGGCCGCCGTCGGCCAGGCTCAGCGACTTGTCGCCGAGGTAGACCAGCGGCACCTGCTCGGTGGTGTGCTGGGTGTGGCACTGGCCCGACTCGTAGTCGTGCATCTGCTCGCAGTTGCCGTGGTCGGCGGTGATCAGGCACTGGCCGCCGACTTAGCGCACCGCCGCTTCCACCCGCGCCAGGCAGGCGTCGATGGCCTCGGCGGCTTTGACCGCGGCGCTGAATACGCCGGAATGACCGACCATGTCGCCGTTGGCGTAGTTGCAGATGATGGTGTCGTAGTTGCCGCTCTCGATGGCCGCCACCAGCTTGTCGGTGACTTCGGGGGCGCTCATCTCCGGCTTGAGGTCGTAGGTGGCCACATCCGGTGACGGCACCAGCACCCGCTCTTCGCCCTGGTACAGGGCCTCGCGGCCGCCGCTGAAGAAGAAGGTGACGTGGGCGTATTTCTCGGTTTCGGCGATGCGCAGCTGGGTCTTGCCCAGTTTTTCCATCAGCTCGCCGAAGCTGTTGCTCAGCGACTCTGGCGGATAGGCCACCGGCGCCTTGATGTCGCCGGCGTACTCGGTGGTCATCACAAACTCGCACAGCGCCGGGCGCTGCTTGCGTTCAAAGCCGTCGAAGTCGTCGTCGACAAAGGCGCGGGTCAGCTCGCGGGCGCGGTCGGCGCGGAAGTTCATGAAGATCACCGCATCGCCGTCGCTGACCAGCGCGTCTTCCTGGCCCTCGGCCTGAATCACGGTGGCCTTGACGAATTCGTCGTCCTCGGCGCGGGCATAGGCGGCCTGTAGGCCGGCCACGGCATTGTCGGCGCGGTAGTCGGCGCGGCCCTCGGTGAGCAGCTGGTAGGCGCTCTGCACCCGATCCCAGCGGTTGTCGCGGTCCATGGCGTAGTAGCGGCCGACGATGGAGGCGATGCGGCCGCAGCCGAGGCTGCCGAACTTGTCGGTCAGGCTGCGCAGCGAGGACTCGGCACTGCGCGGCGGGGTGTCGCGGCCGTCGAGGAAGGCGTGCACGTACACGCGCTTGGCGCCGCGCTTGGCGGCCATCTCCACCATGGCGTGAATGTGGTTCTCGTGGCTGTGCACGCCGCCGGCGGACAGCAGGCCGAACAGGTGTACCGCCTTGCCGGCGGCCACGGCCTTGTCGATGGCCGCGGTGTACACCGGGTTTTCAAAGAAGTCGCCGTCGGCGATGGCCTTGTCGATGCGGGAGATGCTCTGGTACACCACACGGCCGGCGCCCAGGCTCATGTGGCCGACCTCGGAATTGCCGAACTGGCCCTCGGGCAGGCCCACGTCCAGGCCGGAGCCGGAGATCAGGGTGTGAGGCGCATCGCGCCACAGCCGGTCCCAGTTGGGGGTGTTGGCGTGGTAGATGGCGTTGTCCTCGGGGGCTTCGCGGTGTCCCCAGCCATCGAGGATGATCAATACCAGAGGTGTTTTCTTGTCCGAATCGGCCATTGCGCTGTCTTGTCTACCCGTGAGTTGCAGGGGCGGCTATTGTAGCGGTTCCGCCCTCCAAGGGCTATGTGCGGTGGGAGAGCGGGCCGCTGTCGGTGTATACTTCGGCTCCCTGTGCGCGGCGCCTCGCCGCGGTGATTGTGTAGCGGTGTGCCCGGTGCCACCGCCAACGGAAGAGAACATGGCATTATTTATCGAATTTCTGGCCCAGCAGTGGATTCTGGTCGGCGCGCTGCTGTCCTGTGTGTTGTTGCTGAGCTTTCACGAGTCGCGCCGCGCTGGCAAGGCGCTGTCGCCGCAACAGCTGACCTACCTGGTCAACCGCGAAGAGGCGGTGGTGGTGGATCTGCGCGAGGCCAAGGACTACAAGCAGGGCCATATCGTCGACGCCGTCAATATCCCCTTCAACAAGGCCAACGAGCGCCTGTCCGAGCTGGAGCGCTACCGCGACCGGCCGATGGTGCTGGTGTGCAAGATGGGCCACAGCTCCAGCGCGCTGGGCAAAACCCTGGCCAGCAAGGGCTTCGACAAGGTTCACCGCCTGGGCGGCGGCATGATGGAGTGGGAAAACATGCAACTGCCGGTGGTCAAGGGCTAGCCCTTTATCGCTTCTGAATTGCCGAGGTAAGCCAATGGCCGCTATCACCATCTATACCACGCGCTTCTGCCCCTTCTGCGTTCGCGCCAAGCAGCTGCTCAAGCACAAGGGCGCTGATTTCGACGAGATCGCGGTGGACGGCAATGCCGCGCTGCGCGCCGAAATGAGTGCGCGCGCCGGGCGCCACACGGTGCCGCAGATCTGGATCGGCGAGCGCCATGTGGGTGGCTGCGACGAGCTGATGGCGCTGGAGCGCCGCGGCGAACTGGACCAGCTGCTGGCGCCGGCCTGATCATCAACCCAAATATAAGTACAAGGAATTCGCAACATGGCGGAAGAACAGAAAACCCAGCCCCAGCAAAAATTCGCGGTACAGCGCCTCTACGTGAAAGACATCTCGCTGGAGTCGCCG
>JBFHRT010000297.1:0-3566 GCA_041591575.1 Spongiibacteraceae bacterium | reverse complement strand
TAAGGCGCTCTCTGCGATTTTCATCTTGTCGATTGCGGCACCGATCCCTGCTGTAGGCCGGAATAAGCGCTATTAGCGTTTCCGGCGAACGTCCGCAACGCAAGCTTATGCGGACCTACGTCGCTAAGTTAATGGCATTGCGGCGCACCCTACGTGCGTTTCGCGTTTCGCGTTTAGCGTTTTGCGAATCGCATCAATTCACCGTCTGCAGCATCAGCCGGTAGCGGCCGGGAGCCTGCCCGTACCAGCGCTTGAAGGCTTTCTGGAAGGCACTCTGGTCGCTGAAGCCCAGCTCGGCAGAGATTTCCAACAGCCCCATTTCGGTATTGGAAATCAATCCCAGTGAGCGCTCTTTGCGGGCGTCGTCCACCAGACTCTTGTAGCTGGTCTCAGTGTTGTTGAGGCGGCGCTGCAGGGTGCGCGGCGCGATACCCAGCTGGCCGGAGATGTCTTCCAGCTTGGGCACACCGCTGGGCAGCTGGCTGACGATGCAGTCCATGACTTCTTTGATGATGCGGTCTTCGAACTGCAGGTTGGAAAGCTCGGCTCGCGCGGCCTGCACCAGCGATTCGTGAATGCCCGGATGCGGAAACTGGGTGGGGCGATCGAGAAAGTGACGGTCGAACTCCACACAGTTGATCTCGCGGCCGAAATGTACCGGCGCCTCAAAAATGCGTTCAAACTCGGCGACGTCGGCCGGGCCCTCGTGCGCGAAGTGAACTTCGCGCTTGCTGCACCAGCGGTCCAGCAGCGGCTTGTTGACCCGATACCAGTTGGTGAAGAAGAACTCGACCACGTGGCGCGAGGGCCGCTGGCGCGGCGGTAGCACCCAGCCCAGGCGAGCGGTGTCGCCGGCGGGTTCACTCAGCTCCATGTCGCCGTGATCGATCAGCAGGCGCGAAAACTTCACCACCGCATTGACCGCCTCGCGGGTACTGGAGGCGCTCATGCCCAGGTAGTTGACCATGCCCCAGGGCGAGCGCGAGCAGTGGGCACCGGCATGACTGCCGATGTAGTAGTCGTTCAGCAGATTGCCACCGGCATCGAGCACCATCTCGAACAGCCGCAGCGGAAAACGCCCCTGCTCGCTGACGTGATCCTCGGGATTCAGGCGCAGTACCGACTGCAGTTGGCGCTGGCTGACGCCCTGAGCGGCGAGGTATTCCAGCAGGTTGTCGAGGTACTCTTTGCAAACGGTGGGAGTTCTCATTGCTATCCTTCCTGTCGTATTGCCCGCGGCCGCTGATGATGTCGGTTTTATGTGCGACCTGCTTTGTCGTTATCGGGCTTGTGATTCGGTTGGCACCGCCCCGTGCGTTTATCACGCCACTTATATTTCGGCACTTGCTATCTCGGCATTTACTATCTCAGCATTTACTATCTCGGCATTTAGACTAACAAGCCCGACGCCGGCCTTGACCCCCCTGGCGGTGCAAAGTAGTATCATTTCCGACCAGCACTTAATATCATTAACGGCCAATTCCGGGTAATTTCTGTGCAGCTGATCGAAACTGAACTGATTGGCGCCCGCCTGCTGATGGTGCTGAAGACCCTGTTGCAGAACCGCTACCCGGAGGTGGAGCTTGCCGATCTGGGCCGGCGCTGCGGACTCGGCGAGCAGTGGTGGCAGCCCTGCGAGCAGGACAATCTGATACACGTGCTGCTGTTACTGGAAGCACTGCGCCGCAATGAGGTGCCCAGCATTGCCCTGGAGATGGGCGACCAGGCCCAGCTCAGCGACCTGGGCCTGCTGGGCTATGCCATGCTCACCTCGCCCACGGTCGAGCAGGCCGCCAATATCACCTGCCACGCCCTCAGCGAGGCCAGCTACCTGATTCGCGCCAAAGTGCTGCCCAGCGACCGTCACGGCCTGATCAGCTTTTACGTGACACCCGAGGCGCTGAACATTGAGCAGCTGATTCTGGAACTGTGCACGGTGTCGGCCTGGCGCTATATCCAGGGCATTCTGCCTGAGGGGCGATCGGCAGCTCCCGACTACGTCAATCTGGCCTGTGCACCACCGCCTTACCGCGCCCGTTATGAGGAACTGCTGGGCTGCCCGGTGCATTTTGGCGAACCGGACAGTGTCATCGCCGTGCCCATCGCGTGGGTTTACCGGCCGATTCTCACCGGCAATGAGCAGCTGCTGACCGAATGCTCACGGCAGGTGCAGCAGATTCTGGGCGAGGGCTACCGCGGCAGCAGCATCATTCCACGAGTGAAACGGATGCTGGTAGCCCACCCCCAGGAGTGCGCTTTCAAACTGGAGAACACCGCCGAACGGCTGCGGTTGAGCCCGCGCAGCCTGCGTCGCTACCTGGAGCAGGCCGGCAGCAGTTTTCGCCGGGTGTGCCTGGAGGTGCGCATGGAGCTGGCGCGGGAGTACCTGTACAACACGCGCATGACACTGAAGGAAATCGCCTACCAGCTGGGCTATACCCACACCAATAATTTCAATCGCGCTTTCAGTGACTACTACTCGATGTCACCCAGCGCCATGCGCCAGGCCCATCAGGCGGCGTCGGCCACCGATACCGCCGGCGACGACTGAACGGCGGCCAGCCGGCCCAGGTGATAGTCGCGATTGCCAAACAGGTTCTCGATCACTGTCAGCCGCTTGAAATAGGCGCCCACACTGAGCTCGTCGGTCATGCCGATGCCGCCGTGCAGCTGCACCGCCTGCTGGCCCACGTAGCGCCCGCCTTCGCCCAGCTGGGCCTTTAGCATGGCCGCGGCCGCCGGCAGCCCGTCGCAGTCCAGCGCCTGCAGTGTGGCCCACAGCAGCGAGCGGGTCTGCTCGCAGGCAATGTACATGTCGGCCATGCGGTGCTGCAGCGCCTGAAACGCCGCAATTGGCAGACCAAACTGTTTGCGGGTCTTGCAGTAGTCCACGGTCAGCTCCAGCAGCTGGTCCATGGCACCCTGGGCCTCGGCGCCCAGCACCAACTGCGCCTCGTCCAGCACGCCCTGCAGCAGCGCCGCAGCTTTGCCGGGCTCGCACAGCGCCGCGTCGGCACTGACGCGTACACCGTCAAAGCGCAGGCTGGCGGCGCGCGCACCATCGACACTGGTGTAAGCCTGGGAAACCAGGCCCGCTGCGTCGGCGGCCACCGCGAACAGACTGACGCCTTCGGCGCCATCCACCGCGCCGCCGGTGCGCGCGGAAACGATAATGGTCTGCGCCTGGGGCGCGGCCAGCACCGCCAGCTTTTCGCCGCTGAGCACATAATCGTTGCCGTCGCGCTCGGCGCGCAGTTCGATGTGCAGCGGGTTGCCGCGGCTGGCACGCTCTTCCCAGGCCAGGGTGGCGATGCGCTCGCCGGCGGCGATTTCCGGCAGCAGTTGCGCCGCCAGCTCGCGGTTGTCGGCACGGTTGAGTAGCTGGCCGGCCAACACCACACAGGGAAGGAAGGGCTCCAGCACCAGGCCGCGACCGAACTCTTCGGCCACCGCCATCAGATAGCCGGCGTCGACGTTGGAACCGCCGAATTCCTCGGCAAAGGGCAGCCCCAGCACGCCTAGCTCCGCCAGCTGCTGCCAGTGCTCGGGCGCATAGCCCAGGTCGG